>JAYTMM010000223.1:0-11173 GCA_043728555.1 Pseudobdellovibrionaceae bacterium | reverse complement strand
TCCTTTCAATTCGCGTCTTTATTTTGTACACCCAAGAACTTTTTTCACGCCAAAAATCTTAAGCTCTAATAGGTTCCGCCCAAAGACATAAACAACAGGCGCGGAACTTGAATAGCCTTTAGATAGACGATTTTAATTAAAAAGCTTGGGGTACATTATGTCACACACATACGATCTGTATTTTTCAAACAGTTCAGAACAAACTGATTCATCAAAATATTTTGGTGTTTCGATTTTTTTACATATTACTTTGGCCGTCTGCGCAGCTTTCATTACCGTGCCCATGTTAGAAAAAATAAATACGCCGATCACAATTGAAATTATTGATGCCAAACCGATCGAGCCCGTAAAAATTAAACCCGTCATCACCGAAGTTTCAAAGGGAGCCAAAGTCAAAGCCACTCGCGGAGCAAAAATGATTCATGCACCGCGCGCGTCTTCGTTATTGGATGCGACAGAATCTGATGTGATTTCTGCGCCCGTTGCAAAATCAAAAACATCACGTGCAAAAATGGCGACGATAAAAACAAAAACGGGCGGCGGCAAATCATTGGTCGCAAAGTCGGCGCCGTCACGCGCGGGGATTCCAGAAACAATCGAAGACATTCAAGCCGAACAATTAGATATGGATACCGTTTCAGTCGCGCAATTAGGTGCGATGGGCGACGACGAACTTGAATCTGAATTTAAAAACGTTGATAAAAAATCTGCAGCCGCACTTCGTGCGCAAAAATCTGCGATGGATGCCGAAGCAAAAATAATTTCTGATGAACAAGACCAAGCACTGGCTGCCATCGAAAATGAAAATAAAGCGCAAGCGCGCGCAATGAATGATTCATTAAAAGCAACTCGCACAAAAAACGCTGCCACACTAGCGCAAGTCAAAGCCAGCGAACAAGCCGCCGCTGAACGCGCGGCTCGTGATGAATCAGATCGCCGAAAAGCTGCCGCTGTTGCTGCCGCGAATGCGCGTGGCACTGGTGAACAGGGTCGTGGCATGGGTGAATCAGGCGCCGATCAAACTGCGAAAGTCGCAGCAGGATCACCTGATGCTGTCAGATCTGTTGATAGTCTTCGTCAAGTTCCGGGTAATCCAAAACCACAATATGCAACCGATGAACGTTTGCGCCGCGAACAAGGCAAAGTTGTTTTTCATGCGTTTGTAACTGCGCAAGGTACATTAGAAAATTTTAAATTAGTTCAATCAACGGGCTACAGAAATTTAGATGGGAAATCTTTGTCAGCATTAAAGAAATGGAAATTTTATCCGGGCCAACAAGGTTGGGTTGAAATTCCACAGGTTTGGAATTTAAAGGGCGACATAGAAAAAATGCCGACGTTGTTACGTCGGCAGGTTTCTCAAAGATAATTGTAAAGATAAATGTATTTGATAATTAAAAGTTAAACATTTTCTGCGCAAACAGAAAATTACTTATCGCCAAATAATTCTTTAGCAGATTTTGTAGAACCTTTTGTACGTAAAGCAGCTTTTCTTTTTGTACCTTGAGCAGCTTTTTTATGTTTACGACGCGTTTCAGTTCTGATTGTTTTTGATGCCATAGTTTCCTCGCTTTATGAGGGTTTGTGATATCAAAACGAAATATTTAAGTCAATCGTATGCAGCGGATCTCTGATATTTCTGGCCTCAGACTGATAAGCATAGTGTAAACCAAACTGCGGACCCGCAAAGCCAACACCCGCCGTAAAAAAGTTTAAAGAATGAGCATTGTCATTCTGATAACCAATTCGTGTGATAATCCAATCATTTAGGTACGTCTCGATACCAAATTTGTAGATCATTTTATCTGTTTTTTCATGTTCTGCAGTTTCAATATCGCCGCGAAATTTTGCAAACTTGTCATAAACATAACCCAAACCAAAAACCACCGTCGAATTCTGGTCCAAGATATCGACCAAATCTGTGTCTGCTAAGGCTCGATTTTTCCAGACAAGGCCCGCCGAAAAGGCTTCGCTGATTAAATAACAAATCGCAGGTGACACAACAGTCTGACGAAATTTATCCGTCATTGTTTCAAGTTTAATTTCACGCAGTGATATATCGGTACCCAAAGATAAATTCGGCAACACCGCATAAGCGATGACCAAATGATACGATTGCGTTTGAATTTGGTTTTCATCTGATTTTGTGTACGCTAACGCCGCTGGAAAAAAAGCATCACGACCGTTATCGCTCATGTGGATATTTGTGTGATATTTTGAAAACGAAGCTGCAAAACTTTTTTTCTGAAACAAGGCAATCGATGCCGGATTTAAATATGTGCCATCAACTTCTTCAAGAACTCCGGCGCCAGCGCCACCTGTTGCTGATGAAACAGCACCTGTGTTTTCAATCGCTAAAATATTTATCGAAATAAACAAACTGCAAAAAAAAATTATTTTATTCATGAGATAACTGTAACAACTGACTTTTAAAAACACTAGGCTAAAAAATAGAACTTCAATTAATAATTTGAACTTGTTCTGACGCAGATACTTGCAAACTGTGCGCAGCGACCCAAACTACGTTTGGTATCACCACCGCCCGGAATCGTTAGATAACATTCTTGAGTGATATCGTATTGCACACCGATATCAACAGCTTTTGTCGTATCAGCATCTAAAATACCTTGCGTAGGCAAATAACATTCACCAGCTTTTGGCGTCAGACACAATGATAAACCCGATCGCGCTGGTAATACAAATCCAGTGCGCCCGGCTGCTGGTACATATAAACCTATATTCCATTGTGATTCTAAATACTGTCTGCGTAATCTTTTGATCTGTGCTTGGCGAAGCGGGCCCTCGGCACCAGTTAAATCTGGGCCAACAATTGGCGAACATGTTGGTTCAACCGTTGTGTCCTTTTTCTGCCAAGTCGCGCTGTACATTCTGTTATTATCCCAAAGTTCTGGCTTCATAATCACAAAACTTTCACATGACCAAGATGTTCCACCGGTTGGTGCGCCATTATCTAAATTCAGCTCTGTGACTTTTGTTAATTTTGTTTTTAGCCAACTGGTCTGCGCAGTATTCGGCGATTCGAACTGCAACTGATAACCGCGACCGAAGGCTTTTGTTTTATCGGTTGATGCTGTTGTACCGATTGTCGGTCGCTTTAAAATATTAATATGATTCACAACAGCACCAGGAATAGGTGCAGTGTCCGAAATATTTTCATTGCCGCCAAACGTCGCTGTGACGAGTTGTCGTTTTGAATTAAATTCGTCACGAACATGTTGCGCATATGTTTCTGCGCGACCGTAATTTTCTAGGGTTGTCGGAGTTGTTGTCACCTTTGGTTCAGATTCGTCTGTTGTTGCGTTTAAATTAAATGTTGTCACAATCGGAATTGGTTCGGCGGCATCTGATAAACTATATACTCTAGGCCCTTCTGCTAAAACGGCGCCGTTAGTCGCGAATTTAACACCTTTTGTAATATTGTAACCCAATAAACCAGAATGCAGAGTTTGTAAAAACACAGTCAGATCCCTAGGTGTTTGTGCATAATTTTTTGTACTGTTTCCGCCCGGCGCTATCAAATCTGGAATAGCTGCAAAATCACTTGCACGACGAATTGCAATTTGCAACGAAGCGTCTTTATTGAAATCTGAATTCGCTAAAATACTTTGGATTTGTGAAGGTACAATTGTTGTATTTGGATATTCGGGTTTAAATGTTTTTCCGACATACTGTAAAAAATCAGTTCGTAATTTTAACCCTGCACGAACGGAACCCGTCAGCGGGTCAGCAAAGCCTTCAGAGGCGCCAACCATTAAACCATGAATGGCAGACCCTTTCACAGTTTCTGAAATACATGAATTATATGAAATCGTATCCACAACAACATCATAAGCAAATGGTGAATTTTTAACGGTGCTGGCAACAATGTCAGAATTTGTGCCGGCAGTACCTAAAATGCCTTTACCTTGCGGAGCACATGAAATTAAAATCAACGCATTAGGTGCGATGCTGAAAAAAATAATAATTTGTAATATTCTTTTGAATAAAAATTGACCGAATCTCATTTTATATATACTAACACGTTCCGTTACTAACTTCATATAGACTGGGCTTCCTGTCTCAATATGATATATATAAATAATGAAATTTTTAATTTATTTGACCATCTTCTTGACTAAAGTCCAACTTGCTTACGGCTATATACCAAGCCTTGATTTTATTTTAAGCAAAACCACATCAACCACAGGACGACAAATTATTTCAATCGAACAAGACGTTGTTTTTAAAATCGACACAGAACAAGCGACCGTCCATGAAACATGGCTGATCGAGGGTGACAAAAATTTAAAACTCACAGCACGTGGCCAAGGTTTTTTCAGAGAAAATATAAATTTAAATTATTTATATAATGTAAAAAATAAAACGTCTGTTGTTGCTAAAAATAAAATAACCAGTCCGTTAACGACTGATTTTTTTCAAAAATTATTATTTATCAGATCCGCCGACGCTTTCAAAAATCACATGAAAGAATTATCAATCACAAATCAAATCAGATTATCACGTGCAGATGGTCGAACGGCTTTTGCCTTGGGTGATCCATCCAGTGCAAAATTAAATCCGCAAATTTGGATCGATCAGGATGAATTCGTAATAAGAAAAATTCGCCTTCCTTCAGAAACAGAAATTGAATTATCAGACATTACCACCGTCGCAAATGATTTCTACGTTGCAAAATCACAAACAATCAACTGGAACAACCTACAAGTTCAAATTAAAGTAAAATCAATTTCTACCAAAACAGGTGCTACGCTTTCAAATTTTTATCCGCAGAATTTGGATGCCCCTTCTGAAATATCTTTCGCAAATAAAACTATTTTAACTGAAGCCATCGACCAATTTTACAAGAGGTTTCGGTGACCGAACCTGTTTCACAACAGGAACAGACTCTTCAAATCACTAAAGTTGAAATCGCAGTTGATGCTCCATTTTTAGAAAATCTGACCTATTTACAAAATTCAGAATTTAATGTTCAGCGCGGCGATATCGTCAATGTCCCCTTAGGCAAAAGAAATATTAAGGGTTTTATCATTCGTGAATTGAATGATAAAAATAATTCTGAAGAAGCCGTGCCAGTTAAATTCAAACTCAAAGAAATTGTTTCTATCGATACTGAATGGCCCCGTTTGCATGAACCATTTTTAAAATGGCTTGAATGGATGGCTGAATACTACATTCATCCGTTGGGTCAGGTCATTCAGCTCAGCTTTCCGCCACTTCGAAAAACAACGCAAAAAAGAAAATCAAATCGCGCACCCGTTGTGCCAATTTTGGAAAAAACAGCGCGACCCCAATTGACCGTTGAGCAAAAAAAATGTGTCGAGGCTATTGAAATTGAAAATAAATTCGCAGTGCATTTGGTTCACGGCGTAACAGGATCTGGTAAAACTGAAATTTATCTGCAGCTTTTTGAAAAATGTATTTCTGAAAATAAAAAAGGCCTATTTTTGGTTCCAGAAATTTCTTTGACTCCACAATTGGTTAACCGCTTTGTTGAACGATTTGGTGATCAAGTTGCCGTTTTACATTCACAATTAACTGACCGCGAACGCACAAACCAATGGTGGGAAATTATCGAAGGTGAAAAAAAAATTCTAATCGGTGCAAGGTCCGCATTATTTTGCCCTGTTAAAAATTTAGGTCTTGTTGTTGTTGATGAAGAACATGAATCCAGTTTTAAACAGGACGAAAAATTAAAATACCACGGTCGCGATTGCGCAATTATGCTGGGTAAGTTTTCTGAATGTCCTGTGATTTTAGGGTCGGCCACGCCCAGCCTGGAATCATGGCGAAACGCACAAGAAAATAAATATGTTTTACATTCTTTGCAATCACGCGTGGCGGACAGACCGCTGCCCGATATTGAAATTATTGATTTGCGTTTAGAAAAAGACAATCTGCAGCGACCACATATTTTACCTTTTTGGTTATCAAATTCTTTGTATCAAAAAATGCTGGTCGCGATTGAAAAAAAAGAACAAATTGCATTGTTATTGAACCGACGTGGTATGGCGAATATGATTTTTTGCCAAGACTGTGGCTATACGGCCGAATGTCCTAATTGTGATATCAGTTTAACATTGCATGCAAAAAGTCATTTGGTTTGTCATTACTGCGATTATCATCAAAATTATACCGTGAAATGCCCGAGCTGCAACAAAGGCGAATTAACGGCGTTGGGCCTTGGCACAGAGTTAATCGAAAATGATTTGCAAAAATTATTTCCTGATTTAGTTATCGCCAGAGCCGATCGCGATGAAATTCAAAATCGCCAAGACATGGAAAATTTAATTGCCGATATGGAATCAGAAAAAATAAACATTCTGATCGGCACACAGATGATTGCCAAAGGTTTAGATTTTCCAAAATTAAATTTGGTGGGATTAATTTTAGCCGATGTTGGATTTAATTTACCCGATTTTCGTGCGACTGAAAAAAGTTTTCAATTAATTACACAAATGAGTGGCCGCTCAGGTCGTCATGTTAAACTTTCAGAATCGTCGGGCCAAGTGATCGTTCAAACATACAACCCTGATCATGAATCACTGACATTTTCAAAAAATCATGATTATTTTGGTTTTGTTCAATCTGAACTGCGGGCCAGATCTCCGCTCAGTTACCCACCTTATCAGAAAATGGTTTCATTCCGAATTCAGTCGATGTCTCAGGATCTAGCGCAACAAACAGTTCAACTAATGAAATCTCGCGCGCTATCGTTGCAACAAAAATTTTTGGATCATTACAAAGACATTCAAATTCTGGGCCCAGCGGCTGCACCTTTGGCCAAGCTAAAAAATAATTATCGCTACCATATGATTATTAAATCCGAAAAAAGCAACCAACTGAATACCTTCGCACGACGTATATTAGCTGATGAAAAATGGATTCCGTCAAAGGTCAAGGTCATCATCGATGTTGACCCCGTCAACCTCTTGTAAAATACTATTGATGTGAGCGATGAAAAAAAAAATAATCCTATAATTACTGAAAAAGCCGCTGTTGGCAGGGGCAAGGGCAGTTATTTAATGGCCCTTGAAAAAGCCAAAGAAGATCGCAAAGTTAAACTGTGGCACAGTCGGTTGTCTTTTACTAAAAAAGGACACGCGCTCATGCAGGATAAATTATTTTCTGAAGCTGCCGTTGTTTACGAAAAATATTTAAAAATATTAGAACTGGTTTTTGAATGCAAAGGTGGCCAATTAACGCCTGAACATTTCAAAGAATCTGCGCGCACAGCTGAACTATCTGTTGTGACGTCTGTATATTGGGACTTGCTTCGCATCTACGACACAAGCGACGCTTATGGCGATCGACAACGTAAAGTTGCCAATCAACTGGGTTTGTTCGCGCCATTAACTCCGCTGTTTCCTGATCTTTTAAAAAAAGCACAGGTTTTTCAGCGACAATGTCGACATCCTGAAATTGTGAAATCATTTATCGCAAAAGCCACCAAAGAACGCCCGCGCTGTTTTATTGCTACGAGTGCGTTTGAATCCGCGCAAGCCATCGAAGTCCAAACACTCAGGAATTTTCGCGATACCCAGTTAAAAAAATCAAATTTAGGACGAAAATTTATTATTTTGTATTATAAATACTCTCCGAAAATTGCGTGCGCCTTGGATAAGCATGATTATCTGAAAAGGCCTGTAAGACGAGCTTTGCGGTTTCTGATTAAATGCGTTAGTTAATTTTTTCACATAGTTTTAGTTGCAACTCTGCCAGAATTTTTTATCGTCAAGTTAGATCTTCACAACACTGTTAGAACTCAAGGAATACGAGGGCTTCATCATGCATATTTATGATTATGTTATTATTGGTTCAGGATTAACGGGCTTAACAATCGCTTCAAAAATTTCCGAAGAATCAAAAAATGTTTTAATTTTGGAATCTGAAAATCACACGGGCGGCGCACACAGACCCGCAACGTTACAAAATCAAACGATCGAAAACGGTTTGCGTTTTTATCCAAACACAGATTTATCGATGAAAGCTTTATTACAGCTTGAAGATTTTTTAGGCCTGAAATTAGTAAAGTCCACAAAAGAAAATTTACCAGAAACATACGATGCCAGCGGTTTTAAATCGTTTGTTGGTTTTGGCGAAAAACCGCCCGAATTTTACAGTCAGTTGTCGTATTTTTTAAATGCCAACGAAATTGAATTAACACTGCCCGTTCATCAAATTTTGAATTTAATCAAAGATAAATTTCAGGGTGATATTCAAACCAAAAGCTACGTGACGAAATTTAATTTCACCGACGACAAGCTGACTCATTTGACTGTGAATGGCACAAAACAAATCTACGCAAATAATTTTATTTTCACTGGCAATGTTCGTGATTTGGCCGTTTTGATGCCTGATGAGTTTTTAAATTTGCGTGCCAAAGCTAAATTAAAAAAAGACACCGCATGGATGGGTTTATGTTTAGATTTATTTCACGAAATTAAACCCGAATTGGAAGCCATCGAAAAAAATAATTTATTTATTTTAAACGGCACAACCGATGACGATATCGGCCCGTGTGTTGGCCGATTTAATGCAAAATTTGATGCGCAAACAAATGCAACTATGCAAACTGAAATTATGCAAACTGAAATTATAACACAAATTTCTCAGTGGATGTCTTTTGTTGATGTTGATACTGCCGAAGAAACTGAAAACATCGCCGAAGTTTTAAAAAAAATGAAGCGACAAATTAAACGTGCATTTCCCGAAATGGCCGAAAATATCAAAGGCGAACGTCTTTATATGACATCACCCCTTTCGTGCGGAGAAATTAAATTCAATTCAAATGGCACACTTCACAAAGTCGATAATCTGTGGATTGCATCACCGCAGGTCAATCCATACCCGAATTTATTAGGCTCATTATTGCAGTCACAAATGACTTTGGCTGCGCTGGGATTTGGAGCTGCGCCGATGGTGACAACTGGATCACCTGAATCTGCTGAGCTAGTTTAAATTTATAAATTGTGTTTTGCGCATCCGAAATTCGGAGGGCAAAAATCGCAGCTGTTCTTTATCACGCCTAACCAAGCAGATTCATAATTTGCAAATTGATCCTTCATGGATGAAACAGCACAATTTAAAATCGAATTTTTCGAACTGGTTCGAATTCTAAATCAGTCAAATTTGTACAAAAATCAAAAAACTGAGATATCTTTTTTTATAGAAAACTTGGCGGCTAAGCGTTTTTTGTATGCCGAAATTAACAAGAATCAAAAATTAAAATTGGCCTATAAAAACGATGGCGACAAGTGGAAGCCGTGTGGCTTTTTGCAATTGGTCCATTTAGAGTTTGAATTGTGTAAAAATTTTAATCTTGTTGGTCCCATCAGCAATTTAAATTCATCACAACTCACAAAATTAATTAAATCATTTATTTTTTAAGAAGGTCGAATAACAGAGCAAATTGCATTTGTACAAGCTTCATGTCGACAGGATCGTAGCAAATAAAATCATTCCACTCGTTCAAAAAAAAATCAAAATCCACATCAATATTTGCGTCAGAATAATACAGTGTTTCTTCACCTATTTTTTTATTACAAATGTATCCGTACGGAAACCCACTTCGTAAATTTTGATCAATTGCGTCTCGTTGGTCAGTTGTAAAATTTAGTTCAAATATTTCAATTTTATATTCAGTTTCAGAATTAAAAAAGAAAAAGATATTGCACTCGGTCCATGCTCTGACGAAATTTTTTAAATGGTATAGATTTTTTATGCTTTGTTGGTAATCCATGACGATGGATCGGAAGATATTCGGCACAATTTGAATATACAGACTGAAGTCGAATTTCGGATTGAATTGTTGTCAATCGATAGTCTGAATGAGTTTCAAATACGTCTATGGTTTGCATTCTTCGTAAAGTATGAATCCAGCAACACAACTTAAAATTGAATTCTTCGAACTTTTACGACTTTTAAATAAATCGAATCTAACCACGAATCAAAAAACCGAGATTTCATTTTTTATTGAAAATCGTTCAGACAAGGTAACGTTATGTGCTACTACAAACCAAATTTACAAAATACAGCTAATATCTCAAATAGGACGTCATGAATGGCTACCTTGCGGATTCTCCGGACTAGATTTAATCGAGAAGGAATTATCAAAGTTGTTCAAGTACCAAAATTCAACAATACAATCTGCCGACGAAATAACAAAAAAAATTACTTCATTTATTTTTAAGAAGCTCGATGAGTAATAGAAATTGCTGTTGGACTATTTTTTTATCAACAGGGTCCTTACAAAAAAAATCAATTGTTTTTTCCAAAAATAAATCACACTCAACTGAAATATTTTGATCACAGTAATACAGTATTTCTTGCCCTGATTTTTCGTTACTAATGAATCCGTACGGAAAATCACTTCGTAAGTTTTGCTCGACAATTTCATTCTGCGCATCTGTTAAATCCAAATTGTAAATTTCGATTTTGTAATCTGAATCGGAATTAAAAAAGAAAAAGATATTGCACTCGGCCCATGCTCTGACAAAATTTTTTAGATGATTTAGATTTTTTATGCTTTGTTGGTAATCCATGAGGATGGATCGGAAGATTCAGACTTGAATCAAAATCTCCGGACTTTGATCAGGTCTTATATAAAGTAAAGGCTCAGTTTTTTAGACCGAACCTTGTTGATTGCGTTGGTGAATTTTAAGGTTTACTTTTAATCACTCAACCAAACTTCGGAAAAAGATTGAGATTCCGTTTTCCAAATAAGTGCGAAGTCAGATTTTTCACAATAGACAACATTTAAGGCTGGATATGTTAATTTTAACAGCTCCGGCTCATCCGCTTTGCAGTCCCAATATCCTTTTCCACAAGCAGTCTTTACTTCTCCCGGGCTTATTAACTCCAGGGAAACTTGTCCAAGATCAGATCCTAAGTCTTTTACTAAAAGAAATTTTTTCGCTGTAGATAGATAAACAAAAAGTCCAAAGGTCTGATTTTCCTGATTTTTTAAAATATAGGCTTCATCTGAAATATTATCCGCATCAAGGTCCGCAGATACGTGAAGTCCGTCTGTTTCCGTCTGCTGAAAACAAATTTCTTCGGATTTTTTTTTGTACTCAGACCATCCTTGGGGAATATTTATTGTAGATTGAAAAGGCTTTTTTTGAACTTTGAAAAAATAGAGTCCGGAAAGTGT
>JAYTMM010000222.1:0-2528 GCA_043728555.1 Pseudobdellovibrionaceae bacterium | reverse complement strand
ATTCGTCAAACGAAATCATTACAAGGTGAATTTTTGAAAGAAAATATCACAACAAAAGGTTTCGTTGTTGATAAGGCGAGTGCGGGTGTATTTACAGTTTTAGTTTCTTCAAATGAGGAAGCGCAAAAAGTTTCTGATCTTTTGAAAAAAAATCACGCTGGCAGCATTCAAGTTGTTTCAGCGAACGCAGAAAAAGTAGAACTTAAATATTTTGATGCTTATTTGCTGGATCAGAAACAAGTCATCATTCGTCAAGCGATTGAAACAATCCGTAACCGCATCGATGAATTCGGTGTGGCAGAGCCTTCGATCACTCAGCAGGGTGCTGATCGTATTTTGGTTCAATTGCCGGGTATGGCCGATGCCGAACGTGCAAAACAATTAATTAATACAACAGCAAAATTAGATTTCATGATTGTGTCTTATGAAAAATCACAAGATGAATTACGCAAAATGATTATCGACGCTGAAAAAGCAGGTAATTATTCAATGACAACATTGAAATACACAGAATACGTAAATCGTATCAATGCAGATTTAGCCGCAAAATTACCAGCAAAGACGATTGTGTATTTTGAAAAATTAGGTAATGCAAAATCAATGGATGTGGGCAGCGTTCCGTTTTTATTACAAACAGACACAGATTTAACGGGTGATGCTTTAGATAATGCTTCTGTGACATTTGATCAGTACGGAAAACCAGAAGTTTCATTAAAATTTAATCCTGCAGGATCAAATAAATTTGCGGATTTAACAGAAAAAAACGTAAAACGCCAAATGGCTGTTGTTCTGGATAAAGTCATTAAAACTGCACCGAACATTAACCAAAAAATTTCTGGCGGAAGTGCCGTTATTACATTGGGAAGTTCAAACGATCGTGAAGCTCAGTTGAACGAAGCAAAATTAATTTCAACAGCATTACGCGCGGGAGCGCTTCCTGTTTCATTAGAACAACTGGAAGAACGACGTGTTGGTCCATCATTGGGTCGTGACGCTTTAGAAAAAGCTCGTTTTGCGGCCATCATGGGCGCGATCATTATTATGATTTTTATGTTGGCGTATTACAAAGGTATGGGAGTAATTACTTCTGTTGTTTTAATTTTAAATATTATTGCTGTCTTTGCAATTTTAGGTTCATTGGGCGCAACGTTAACATTGCCGGGTATCGCAGGTATGGCATTAACAGTTGGCTTTGCGGTTGATGCGAACGTTTTAATTAATGAACGTATCCGTGAAGAAATGGCTCGTGGATCATCAATTCGTGTAGCTCTGCAAGAAGGTTATGACCGCGCAATGTCAGCCATTATTGATTCGAACGTAACGACGGCTTGTACGGCGTACGTGTTGATGTATTTCGGAACAGGACCGGTTAAGGGTTTTGCTGTGACATTATTAATCGGAATTGCGACAACTTTGTTTGCAAACGTTTTTGTTTCAAAAGTGATTGTTGATAATTTGGTTTTCAAATTCGGCGTTAAGAAAATTTCAGTTTAATCAGTCGGTGTAATTTTTTTTGAAAAATAGGAAATAAAAATATATGAATAAAATAAATAAATTTGATAGTAAATTTGATAATAAAGAAGAATCATTCGGTCGGTTTGATTTCGTTGGTAAAGTCGGTTTTTTCGGGGGAATTTCATTATTGTTAGTTGTGCTGTCGATGATGTATTTAGCCGTCCGCGGAATTAATTACGGAATCGATTTTAAAGGCGGAACTGAAGTCCAAGTGAAGTTTTCACAACCTGTAACCATCGATCAAATTCGTGATTCAGTTCACGGCTTGGAATTAGGAGAAGTCGGTGTTCAGGGTTTTGGTGAAGGTAATGAATTTATCATTCGCTTCCAAGGTATAGCAGGTGCAACCGATAAATTAACAAATGAAAATTTAAATAAAGCCATTATTTCTTTGAAAGAAAAAATAATGACAACTTTTTCTGCGCAAACACCTGACATTCGTCGTGTTGATACAGTCGGACCACAGGTTGGCGGTGAATTAAAACGCAGTGGGTTTTTGGCCGTATTTTATTGCTTACTAGTTATTTTAATTTATGTGGCTTTACGATTCGATTATAAATATTCACCAGGAGCAGTTGTTTGTTTATTTCATGATGCTGTGATTACGCTTGCGATTTTTATTATGGTCGGCAAAGAAGTGAATATCCCGATTTTAGCTGCAATTTTGACTTTGATGGGTTTTTCACTGAATGATACGATCGTGGTTTTTGACCGTATTCGTGAAACAGAACATAAATACAAAGACAAAGGTTTTACGTTCATCATCAATAAAGCCATTAACGATATGTTAGGTCGTACGATTATTACTTCAGGTACAGTTTTTGTTTCATCGTTGTGTTTATTTATTTTTGCAAATGGCGTTGTTGCAGATATTGCATTCGCAATTTGTGTAGGTATTATTTTCGGAACATATTCATCAATTTACGTTGCAGCTCCGTTAATTTTATTATTCGAGAAATTGAAGCCCGTTAAAATCGCTTAAGATTTTAACTACGAAAATATATTCAATATGG
>JAYTMM010000221.1:0-7416 GCA_043728555.1 Pseudobdellovibrionaceae bacterium | reverse complement strand
CAACAAGACCCCACATTTAATGCGATCACGATGATGACGTTACATATTTCAAAAGGTCTTGAATATCCTTTTGTGTTCATCGTGGGCTGCGAAGAAAGTTTGTTCCCCTCAGTTCGTGGTGATGAAATCGATGAATCCGACGTCGAAGAAGAACGAAGGCTTGCCTACGTTGGAATGACCAGAGCCCGAAAAAAATTATGGCTGACTCACGCAAAAATGCGCAGAGTCTGGGGCCAAGAACAAATGAATTTACCATCCCGATTTATTAAAGAAATTCCGAAAGAATTAAAACAATTTACGACGGCCGTTTCATCAAGTGAGCCTTCACGATTTGCCAGCCAGTACGGTAATTTTGGCCAAACGGCATCAGGATCGTATGGCAGTTCATACAATTCAAAAAATAATTCTTCAGACAATGAAGATGTTCAATATTTTTCGGATGACGAATATTCACAATCGCCTTCAAATGCAGGCAACCAGTCAGGATACAACAAAGGTCAACGCGTGCGTCACCCGACATTTGGTGTAGGTTCCATTTTTTCAATTGAAGGCAGCGGCGCAGATTTAAAAATCAGCGTTCTATTTCAAGATCAAACAATTAAAAAGTTTGTTGCGAAATATGCGCGGTTAGAAAAAGTTTAATTTTCTAATCGTATTTAAGACTGTTTTTTTGAATTCTTAACGTCGTCCCATTCAGGCAAATAGATTTCATAGTCCAAAGGTTTTAAAATCGTGGTAGCATCGGGATTAATGTATTCGGCCGAAACACCATCCCAACCGATAAAATTTCTTTTCTCTGCTGTAATTTCTTTTTGAAAATCGGGCGTGTAATACATTTTTCCGCCGCCGTTCGGAATATCCACAGACAACGTCGGCATCGCAAGGCCTGATAAATGTCCCCACAATTCTTTTTGAATTTCAAGCGAATCATCAATCGAGGTTCGTAAATAATCCGTACCGATCGACGGATCACACTGAAACATATAATACGGCTTTGCGCGCAAAAATAAAAGCCTACGCGACAGCGCTTGCACAATGGCCGCATGATTATTCACGCCGTTGAGCAAAACCATTTGATTCATCACGGGGATTCCACCATCGACACATTTTTCAATTGCCGTAGAGGCCTCAAACGTTAATTCACGCGGATGATTAAAATGAGTCATCATAAAAACAGGTTTATGACGTCGAATCATTTGAACCAAATTATCTGTTATTCTTTGCGGTGCAACCACCGGCATTCGCGAACCAATCCGAATAATTTCAACATGCTCGATTTTTCTGAGGTCGTATAATATTCGATCCAATTTTTCATCAGACAAAGTTAACGGATCGCCGCCCGATAAAATAATTTCACGCAAACCCGTTTTGCCACGAATATATTTTAAAGCATTTTCGTATTCATCATTTTTAATAAATGCTTGATCTGTTGCTGTAAAATGTTTGCGTGTACAATACCTGCAATACACGCTGCAAATATCGGTGACTAAAAATAAAACGCGATCTGAATACCTGTGAATAATTCGAGGCACAGGATTATTTGCGGATTTTCGCTCACCCAAGGGGTCCAACTGTGATTGTTTCGGGTCAAAAAGTTCTTTTTCGTGAGGCATAAAAATACGACGAATCGGATCCATCGGATTTTTTGAATCAGCCAGACTGGCATAATATGGTGTTGTTCGAATATTAAAAAGTTCACTGCCACTAGCGAAAGCTTTTTTTTCTGAATCAGATAATTCAAAAAACTTTGAAAAATCATTCTCATTTTTTAATGAATTGCGTAATTGCCAAGACCAATCTTGCCAATCTGTATCTGATATCGAATGAGGTTTTTGTGTTTTTTCAAACTGTAGCTTCATAAAAAAATCCGGAGGGGTTTAACCCCCTCCGGCCCTGCTCTCACCGCCACATACTGTGTCGTGCTGTCAATTCTTAGTGTCGTACAAGTTGCATCATGCTGTTATCAAAAGGTGATAGCGGCTTTCGTTGTAAATCCATAATTCGTCTTCGTATCCCAATTGTTGCCTGATCCACCTGACCAAGCCGCACCGGGCGACAAAATTCCTAATCCCGTTGACCATGTCACACGCTCACGTGGTTTATAAATCAACTCGATATCTAATTCTAGTCCCAGATCTTTTTTAAAGTCCAGAAAATTATTTGGGTTCGCCATCAACTGCGCATAAATCACAGATGTTTTTAAATCCAATTTTTCATTCCATAAATATTTAAATGACGGTGCAAAATAAATCGCATTACCAATTGATTCATCGTCGGCAGAGTTTGCAACTGACAAATTATTTGTTCCGACGGCATCATTCGCATGAGAAAATCCATTCGAGAAAAAATCATAATTTCCCATACGGTGATTAAATAATAAAATACCGACATCATAATTTCGGTCCAACTGGTAACCTTCATAATTTGCAGTGTCTTTGTTGTCGCCACTAACTGCGCCCATTTTTAATCCGTATTCCCAAGCTGAATCAACCGCAGGCATCAACATTTCAGTTGCAACGGCATAAGAATTATAACTGATTTCTTCGCCAGCACCATTTTTTGCACCGGTTTGACCCGTTAAAAAACTGGCTTCAATTTTAAATTCAAACGCAGACCATTTGCGTTCCAAATAAATATTCACAGTCTTTGTTGAATATCCACCACTGATCGAAGCCGCACCAGGGATTCCCGCCGGAGCAGCAACAACGTCATTTGTTGCAATACTTGTATTTCGATTTTGCCAAAGCACTCCAGCCTTTGCGCCGATTTCTTTGTTGTCATATTCAAAATCTAAAATCTGATCTGAAATTGTTCCACCGATTCCGAAATCAGTTTGTTGATTACGACTTAAAATTGGCATGAACGAAATATTATCGACATTAAATTTATAACCAACCATGTCTTTTGTATCCATCCAATGATCAAAAGCACCACGGCCAGCATTGTGTGTGATTCCCATACCAAATTCAATCGGCGCGCGACCTGCCACAAGGCTTCCGTATTCATGATTTACGTTTAAATATAATTGGCTAACACGTAAATTTGACGATTCAGAATTTTGCGCCGTCGTGTTCGCGCCCGCACCAGTGCTTAGCCCTGATCCGATAAATGAACCCAACTGAGAATTTCTGTAAGCTGGTTTTTCATTCGCTAAAACGTCAAAACGACTGATGATGTTGATACCATCAGACGCAATCATTTTGGGTTGCAAATACAAATAATTTAATCCGTAAGATTTTTTACCACCGGAATCAGCTAATGTCGGGCGATCCACATCTACGTATTCAAGTCGATAACCGCCTGTCCAATCTATTGAAATCGCGTGCGCAGAAAAGCTTCCCGCCATTAACATTGCAAATAAAAATAATATTTTCATATTTTGTTTCATGATCATTTCCTATTTTTGATTGATGCCCGAGATCACACCCAAGACATCTGTTTCGTTAACAATAAATAATTCTTCTGAATTAAAAATAACTTTTGTGCCGGCGTGATCTGCAAACAAAACGTGATCACCTTTTTGAACATCCATCGAACGCAAAAATCCTTTTTTCGTCGTAAATCCTTGGCCAATCGCTAAAACTTCACCTTTTAAATGCCCAACAGCATTATTAACCATATCAGGAATATACAATCCACCCGCCGTCATCGTTTCAGGTTTTGCTATTCGCACAACTAAACGATCACTCAAAGGAGTCACTGCTTTTGAATAATCAATATTTATTTTTGTAGACGATTTAACGATTGGAGCCGTTTTTTTAACGGCAACTGGTTTTTTTAAAACGACGGACTTTTTTACAATTTTTTTTGTAATTTTCTTCAATACTTTTTTAACTATTTTCTTCGTCGTTTTTTTTGTTACTCTTTTTGCTACCTCTTTTTTAACAGGTTTTTTAATGATTTTTTTTTCAATCTTTTTTTTCTTCATTACTTTTTTAGCCACGACGATTTTTTTCCTCTTCATAATATTTACGATACATAATTTCCCACTCAGTTGTACCTTCCATGACATTTCGCTTCAGCGTTGCAACTTTGTCGCGCGCGTGCTTGTCGATGTCAGAAACTTCTTTGACGAATAACATGATGGCTTGTTTTGTGGCTTTCAGAGCCTGATCATCATCTGAAAAATCAGCGATGTCGTCACCCCAAACCTTATCAGTCACTAAATGAGCCAAATGACTTTGGCGGTCGTCAGATAAAATCATAAAATCAATTTTCTTTCTTTGGCTAATTTTTGTTTCAAGATCGGAAACATTTTACCTTTTGAATACTGATCGCCATGTTCATTTTGCAGAGCTTCGATCATTCCAAAAATTTCTTTGTCTAATTGATCTTCGGCCAAAATATTTTTTGTGATACAATCTTTGATCGTTTGCAAAACAATTTTTTCATCGGTTTTAAATTCAATTAAATTTAAAGATTTCCAATTTGCCAAAATTTTTTCTGAAAGTCTTTGTATTTGACTTGTGTTGAGCTTCATCATTTTATGTCTTATGCCCCTTAATATACGCCCATTAAAGATCATTTTTTTTATTGTATCAAGCCTTACCATGTCGGGCCACAGCATAGCTGAAACCGGCTCATCCAGCTCAGTCAGCAGCTTTAATCCATTCACGCTTGGTGACGAATTTCAAAATACGCTGAATTCAAAGGCTATTTTGACAACAACCAAGTATTTTGCCTCTGGCCATACATTCAAAGTGGGTCAAAAATTCAGTCAGGCTGAACTTAAAACCGCATTTCAAAAAGCAAATTACCGCGAACGAAATGCTGAACAAAATTTAACCCAGAATGATGTCGCTTTCACAATTGCTGAAACTGAACTGACACTACGTTGGAAAAATTTCGATCAACGCGTTTTTCAAATCGTGACCAAAGACGACCTCATCACATCCATTTTTTCAGGCGAACCCGCAGTTCCTGTACTTTTTGCAGAAACAAATCCAATCCTCATCGCACAGTACCGAAATAATGAACCGCTGATGCAAGAAGAAAAAAAAATCGCTGATATTCCAATTCAATGTTTAAATGCAGTGATCGCCATTGAAGATAATGATTTTTTAGATCATTCAGGCGTCAGCTACACAGGCCTAGCTCGCGCATTTATTAAAAATATTATTAAAATGCGCAAAGCTCAAGGTGGCAGCACGATCACACAACAATTAATTAAAAATTATTTTCTGACTCCAGAAAAAACACTGACTCGAAAAGCCAAAGAACTTTATATGGCGACCAAGCTTGAATCTGAATGGACAAAAGATGAAATTCTGCAAACCTATTTAAATATTATTTATATGGGACAATCCGGAGCTTTTCAAATTCGTGGATTCGCAGCCGCAAGCCAAACTTATTTTGCCAAGCCACTTGAAAATTTGAATTTACCAGAATGTGCGCTGCTGGCTGCGATCATTAATAACCCCGGAATGAATCACCCGTGGAAAAAAACTGAAAAATCCCAGACACGCCGGAATCTTGTTCTGACAAAAATGAAAGAATTAAATTTAATCACCGAAAAAGAATTCAATATTGCTGAAAAATTTCCGATGCCCGCACTGATCGAAAACAAAGCCACTGAAACTGCGCCGTATTTTTTCGATGCGGTTCGCGCGCAGGCTCGCGAATTAAATATCGAGGTCGATGGTAACAGCTTTTACACGAGCCTTGATTTAGATGCCCAAGACTCTGCGCAAAAATCTTTGCAAAATGGAATCAAAATTGCCACTGAAAATAAAACAAAATTAAAAACACAAAAAGAAAAAGGCATCGCACTACAAGGCGTTGTCATGACAGCCGACAATCAAACAGGCTTAGTTTCTGCCTTCGTCGGCGGACAAAATTACAAACAAACACAATTTAATCGCGCATTGAACAGCCAACGACAAATCGGATCATTAGTAAAACCCATAGTCTACTTATCCGGTCTGATTTACGGTTTTAAAAATGACAAAAAAATTACACCAATTACAACTTTAACAGATCAGTATTTTGAATGGCGCTACGATACGAACGACAAAAAAAAATGGGCTCCCGAAAATTATGATAAAAAATTTCGCGGTGAAATTCCATATTATTTTGCATTGAAAGAAAGTATAAATTCACCCACGGCACAAGTCGCCTATCAGGTTGGCCTTGAACATATTATTGATACTGCAGAATTGTTAGGTCTAACTTCAAAAATTGAAAATGCTCCTGCGATTTCATTAGGCGCAAGCACACATTACCCGTTTGAAATTTTACAGGCCTATACCACAATTGCCAATTTTGGGCGGTTTCAAAAATTATCTTTTATTAAAAAAATTCAAAATTCAAGCAACGGAAATTTGTTTCAATTTGAATCTAAGCCCGAACAAAAAATTGATCTGACAAAATCCGCAGTTCTGGTCGGAATGATGAAAGAAACTTTAAATTCAGGCACCGCAAAATCAGCACGCGCTTACGGTTTTAAAAACCCTGCCGCCGGAAAAACCGGAACAACTTCGAATGGCAACGACGCATGGTTCGCAGGGTTCACTCCGCAATTAACAACTGTTGTGTGGCTGGGTTTCGATCAGAATCTGGCAACACATTTAACGGGCGCCAGTGGTGCTGTTCCGATCTGGACTGAACACATGAAAAAAATGACAGCCACTTATTCTGCAACCGAAGATTTTAATTGGCCCGACACAACTGAGAAAAAAATAGTTGAATCAGAAAACGTAAAAGAAAAAGTTGAATTGATTTTTGAAAAATAATTTTAATTAATTCCAAACGAAAAAAACCTGCTCATCATGAGCAGGCGGAGTACTGAGTTTATTTTTTCTGATTTTTATGAATTCTTAATACTTAGTTGTGACCACGAACAGAATTGCTTCTTGTCGTTGTTGGACCACTGCTAACACCTGTATTTTGATTACTCATCGTCCATTGTGGTTGCTGCTGAACTGATTGCTGAACATTGCCACCACCGCGAGTTTGATTCGCATTCAACTGTTGTTGATTTTGCTGTTGTGCTTGAACGGCCTGCCCATTTCGTGAGTTTCGGGTGCTGTTATCAACTTGTTGTTGTTGCTGTTGCGCTTGCTCGACGGTTGCAGGTGCTGCCATCGAATTCATAATTTTTGTCATGTTCGGTAAATATGAACGTTGATAATAACTGAATGATGATTGATCGCCAGTCTCACGCAATGTTTGTTCGATCAGCGCTGAATATGCCGTTGATTGGTTCGCAACTGTTTGCTGATCTTCACGAGTACGATTTAACTGATCGAAATACGCTTGTGGATTATTTTGTTTTGATAATTCATTTAAAGTTTTATAACCTTGGCTTACGCGGTTCGCCGGAATCGAAGCTTGATAACGAACTGCATCCATTGTGATTTCTTTGATACCACGATACTGCTCAGGTACATCAGACATCAACGACTGCATGACTTCAAA
>JAYTMM010000220.1:0-3429 GCA_043728555.1 Pseudobdellovibrionaceae bacterium | reverse complement strand
TGCGCAATTAATCCATCATCAAAATTAAAATGTTGGGGCCGAAATCAATTTGGTCAATTGGGTGATGGGACAACCGTCGATCAGTCCACTTCTGAATTTATCGACAGCGCGAACAGCTATGCTGAAGTTTCTGCAGGTGATATGCACACATGTGCGATCACAACATTAGGTGTTTTAAAATGTTGGGGCCGAAATAATTCAAGCCAATTGGGTGATGGAACAACGGTTGATCAATTAACACCGATGACGGTTGATGTGGGTACGTTGTATTCGAAAGTTTCAGTGTCGGGCAGTTTAAGTTGCGCCATCACAACAGCTGGAGTTTTAAAATGCTGGGGGTTGAATGCTTACGGCGGATTGGGTGACGGATCAATTATTAATAAATCCACGCCGACAATTATTAATTCAGGAACAAATTATTCAACAATTGCAACGGGGGCATTGCACACCTGTGGAATTACAACGGCCAATGTTTTAAAATGTTGGGGTCTTAATGACAGCGGTCAATTGGGTGATGGAACAACAGCGAATAAAACTTTACCTTTGGTGATTGATTCTGGAACAACGTATTCAAAAATTGCTGTCAGCAGTTTTGTTTTGTATCACACGTGCGGAATCACGACGTCGAATGTTTTAAAATGTTGGGGTAATAATAATTACGGACAAATCGGTGACGGAACATCTGGTGTCGCGCGTGCAGTGCCAGTCATTATTTCTGCGGGAGTCAGTTTTTCAGATATCAGCATTGGTTACGTTCATACGTGTGCTGTGGCAGCGGCAACAAATATTTTATACTGCTGGGGTTATAATTTTTTTTCGCAGTTGGGTGATTACACATCAACAACCCGCACAAGCCCTGTGCAAGCCGATACAGGTTTTTTATACAGCAAAGTCGTCGCTTCAAACAATTACACCTGCGGTTTAACAACGGGTACGAATTTACGTTGTTGGGGTCGAAATGATTTTGGTCAATTGGGCGACGGGTCAGTTGTCGATAGATATTCTCCGATCGGTATAAATAGTGTACCGTTACAATAATGAAAACAGATTATAAAAAATTAATTCGTGATGTTCCTGATTTTCCAATCAAGGGTGTTTTATTTCGTGATGTCAGTCCGCTATTATCAAATGCAGAAGCTTTTGCAAATGTGGCCGCAGATTTCGCAGAAAAAATAAATTTAAAAAATGTGGATGCGTTTGTGGGTATTGAATCGCGTGGTTTTATTTTTGCGGCCCAATTGGCCGCCGCATTTAAAAAAGGTTTTATTCCGATGCGCAAAGCCGGCAAATTACCGCCACCTGTATTTGCTGAAAGTTACAAATTGGAATACGGCGAAGCGACACTTGAAATGAATCCAGCGTTAACAAAAGGCTTGCGTGTTGTGATTTGCGATGACGTGTTGGCGACGGGCGGAACCCTAGGTGCGTCTTTAAATTTGTGTGAAAAATCAGGATACGTCGTCGAAGACATTTTAGTTTTAATTAATCTGACATTTCTGAATCAGATGAAATTTAAAAATGAAATTGTGAAGAGTTTAATTCAGTATTAAATTTTAATCTATTTTGAAGTGATCTTTTTTGGGTGTGATTACGAACCCTCGTCGATCAGATTTTATGAGAACTGTATCAGGCAGTGATTTTTGAATGATGTCGTGAACAGCGTCGATAATTTTTTTTCTAACGATATTTTTGTTAAATAAAAAACTGATTTTTCGATACGGTGTTTTGCCGCCAATTCGTCGCAGTCCGCGGTCCCTGAACTTGAGATTCAGAGTTTTTTCAGATAGCTGAGGAATTAAAGTAAATCCATTTTGAATTTCAACAATTGAAATCAAAGTTTGCAAGCTGCCTGATTTTAAAAAAATGTCTGGTGATTGTGGCTTTTGTGCTGAACAGGCCTGAATCACTTGATCGCGCATGCAATGTGTTTCGTTCAGTAATGTTACATTATAATCAGAAAGCGCAGATAATTTGATTTCAGGGTCATCAGATAAAATGGGATGAGTTTTTGCGGCATACAGTAAAAAAGGTTCGTAATACAAAAGCTTTTCTATCAGTTCGGGCGGTGCTGTTTGGGGCGGGGATAGTATCGCCACGTCGATTTGTCTGAGATAAATTTGTTTCATTAATACATTTGTTGAATCTTCAATAATTTCAATTTTTAATAATGGATAAGTTTCTTTTAATTTTTCTAAAAATAAAGGAAACAAGTAAGGTCCTATTGTTGGAATAATACCGATTCGTAAAACGCCACTCATTTCATTATTGAAATTTAAACAAATATTTTTTAAATTTTCAGATTCTTTTTGAATGTGCAAAGCTTTGTCTAAAACTTTGCGACCAATATCGGTGATGATGATTTGTGAATTAGTTGAGCGCTGAAAAATTCGGACACCCAAGAAATCTTCAATTTTTTTGATTTGCATGCTGAGGCTTGGTTGGGCGACCTGGCAGGCTTCGGCCGCGCGATTGAAATTTTGATGTTCTTCAACGGCTAATATATATTCAAGCTGAGTCAGTGTCATTTGAGCCTCGTTTGTGAGTTTTATTATATAGTTTTAAGCTATTAAAGTATAGTTTATTAATGCTTTATTTGTATTAATAAATAGACGATGATCATTTTAAGAAAAAGGAGATCAATATGAGCAATCCATCAAAATGCCCTTTCTTAAGTGGCGCAAAAGTAAATCACGAAAGACAATCCAACATGCATTGGTGGCCAGACAGATTAAACCTTCATATTCTGAGACAGCATTCTGGTAAATCAAATCCGATGGAATTGGATTTTAATTATGCCGAAGAATTTAAAAAAATAGATTATTTCGCTTTAAAAAAAGATTTAAAAATATTAATGACAGAATCTCAGGATTGGTGGCCCGCAGACTGGGGTCATTACGGTGGACTTTTCATTCGCATGACTTGGCATAGCGCTGGAACCTATCGATCATTGGACGGGCGCGGCGGTGGCGGCCGCGGAATGCAAAGATTTGCTCCGCTGAACAGTTGGCCTGACAATGGTAATTTAGATAAAGCGAGGCGACTGCTTTGGCCGATAAAACAAAAATACGGCAACAAAATTTCTTGGGCTGATTTGATGATTTTAGCAGGTAATGCCGCTTTGGAATCTATGGGATTTAAAACATTTGGTTTTGGCGGAGGGCGGCCTGATGCTTGGGAACCGGATGAAGATGTTTATTGGGGATCAGAAAAAATATGGCTAGGTGACAATCGATATTCAGGCGATCGAGATCTTGAAAATCCTTTGGCAGCTGTTCAAATGGGACTTATTTATGTCAATCCCGAGGGTCCTAACGGAAATCCAGATCCAGTGGCTTCCGGACGTGACGTTCGTGAAACATTTGCCAGGATGGGAGTTACCGAAGAAGAAACTGTGGCGCTGATTGCTGGTGGACACACTTTTGGTAAAGC
>JAYTMM010000219.1:0-3463 GCA_043728555.1 Pseudobdellovibrionaceae bacterium | reverse complement strand
TTTGAATCGTTAAAACCTATTAATCACAAGGTTTTAGGCTGGGGATTTGTTTTAACAAGTGAAAATAACCGTTTAGAAATTTTATTTGAAAACGGCATCAAGCTTTTGATTTGTAATTACAAGCCGTAGGCTTATATAAATAAATCGCCAAACCGTAGGTTTGTACAAATGAGCAATCAAGCCCTAATTTCAATTAACGCAATTTAAAATCATAAAATTTTTATTTTCAAATTCGTTTTTATCACACAAGATGAACACTCTCTATTTCATTAGTATTTAATAGCACATCTGTTCGAGGGCAATATGGAACAAGCATTACAGGGTTATCTGACAAAATTCGTTTCTGGCGTATCATTAAAATCTGCAGCAGCAGTTCTGAGTTTAGTTGCCGAAGACGCAACGGTTCCGTTTATTGCGCGTTACCGCAAAGAACAAACGGGCAATCTGGACGAAGTTCAAATTCGCGCAGTCATCGAAGCCAGCGAAACGTACCAAGAAATTGTTAAGCGTAAAACTTTTTTAGTTAAGGAAATTGGTGAACAGAAAAACTTAACGGCAGAAATTCAAAAACGGATTGAATTGTCGTGGGATCTAAACGAACTAGAAGAAATTTATAAACCCTTCAAGAAAAAGAAAAAAACAAAAGCCACTGTCGCGCGCGATGCGGGCTTAGAAGCTTTGGCCAATTGGATTTGGGACATGGGTCATGGTTTAGTCACAGATTCATTAACTATGGAAATGAAAGCGAAAAGTTTTTTAAATCCTGATATGAAAATTATGACTTACGATGATGCGATCAAAGGTTCGCAAGATATTTTGGTCGAAAAAATTGCGAATGATATTTCATTGCGTGATTTGGCTGTTAAAAATTATTTTGATTTGGGAAAAGTGACAGCAAAAGCTGCCAAAGGTTTTAAACCAAATTCTAAATTTGATATGTACGCGAAAGATTATTCGGATCTGGTGAAAAATTTGATCGAAGAAAAATTTTCACATAGATACATGGCGATGAAACGCGGTTGGGAAGAAGAAGAATTAACAGTTGATATCGTCGGTGATGATGAAATGTTATTGAAGTCTTACGAACGTTTTGCAACGTCTGCGCCTGATAATGCGATCGGAACATTCTTAAAAGAATCAGCACGATTGGCGTTAAATGTTTATGTATTGCCGTCGGTAAAAAATGAAGTACACGCAAAGTTAAAAGAAAAATCTGACGAACATGCGATCAAAGTTTTCACTGAAAATGTGCGTAAAGTTCTTTTGGGTTCGCCGTATGGTTCTAAATGTGTCTTGGGTGTTGATCCCGGTTTAAGAACGGGTTGCAAAGTTGCACTTGTGGATAAAAGCGGAGCCTATGTATCGCACACTGTGATGCACACACTGGGCGAAGGCGCACATCAAAAAGCGAAAACACTACTTACAGAGGTCACAAAGCAAATCACAATCGAAGCGATCGCTGTGGGTAACGGAACTGCGGGCCGTGAAACTGAAATATTTTTGAAAAAAGTTTTGAAAGAAATTGGTCATGATAAAATTCCTGTGATTATGGTGAATGAATCAGGAGCCTCTGTGTATTCGGCCAGTGAAGTGGCGCGTGCGGAGTTTCCAGATTTAGACGTGACGGTGAAGGGTGCGATTTCAATTGCTAGGCGCCTACAAGATCCGTTGGCAGAGCTTGTAAAAATTGATCCAAAATCAATTGGTGTGGGTCAGTATCAGCATGATGTGAATCAAAGCTCTTTGAAAAAAGGTCTTGAAGCAGTTGTTGAAAGTTGTGTGAATAACGTGGGTGTTGATGTGAACACAGCATCATCGTCATTATTATCATTTGTGTCTGGCATCGGGCCTGGCCTTGCGACCTCGATTTCTGAACATCGTAAAAAAAATGGATTATTTACAGATCGCTCTGAATTATTAAAAGTTCCAAGGTTTACTCAAAAAGTTTTTGAACAAGCTGCAGGATTTTTAAGAATCATGAATGGAAAAGTATTTTTGGATTCAACAGGAATTCATCCCGAAAGGTATGCTGCTGTTCGCGATATGGCGACGGATGTAAACGTAAATATGAATCAGTTGGTTGGCGGTGGTGCTCAGAAAATTTTAGCTGCCCGAACAAAATGGGCCAGCATTGTTGGCGAATTCACATTCGATGATATTTACAAAGAGCTTGAAAAACCAGGACGTGATCCACGTGACCCATTTAAAGTTTTTCAATTTCGTGAAGACATTTTTGAAGTCAAAGATCTGAAAGAAGGAATGATTTGTCCTGGGCTTGTAACAAACGTTACAAATTTTGGTGCTTTCGTTGACATCGGTGTTCACCAAGACGGATTGGTTCATATTTCTGAGTTGGCTCATAAATTTGTTGATGATCCACGCAAAGTTGTTAATCCTGGCGATGCAGTCAGTATTCGTGTATTAAAAGTTGATTTAGCAAAAAATCAAATAGCGTTGTCGATGCGGCTTGAAGCAGCACCTGAGCAAAAATCTTTTCGTGAAATGAAAGAGCGTGATACGAGTGCTGGTCAAGCAAGACCTGCGCAGAATTCAAGACCACATCAAGGTTCAAGACCGAATCATGGCGGTGGTCATGGTGGCGGTGGAGACCGTAAGCCGTATAATCCAGCACCACCGGTGAAGCCTGCAAATCCTTTTAACAATCCATTTGCAGCTTTGCTGAATCAAGGCAATACTAACAAAAAATAGGAGATTTACATGGCTATCAAAATTGGTGGAAAAAAGAAAAACGCAAAAAATAAATCGGCTCGTCACAAAGCTCGTCGCATTACTCGTAAGAAAAAGAAAATTAAAGCTGCTCGCAGTTAATTTTTAAGTCTTCAATTTTTTGAGAAATAAAAATATATACATTATTAGACACGGAGAAACCGACTGGAATCGCGAACAGCGATTTCAAGGTCAAACCGATATTCCCTTGAATCAAACGGGCAAAGATCAAGCGCAGTCTATTGTGTCGTTGATGGCTCGTTTGAAAATCGAATCAGTTTTTTCAAGCAATTTATCCAGAGCATTTGAAACAGCACAAATTGCAACTGCTGATCTGAATTTACGTATCCAAAAAGATGCAAGATTGCGTGAAACCAATATCGGTGAAGCCGAAGGTATGACATTCGATCTGCTGGAAGAAAAATTCGGAGCTGATGGCATCGGTCGCTGGCGTTCGTACGAAGAGCGTGATTTGGATTTTAAATACCCCAAAGGTGAATCTAAACGTGAGATGATGTTTCGCATTCGCGAGGTTATTTTAGAAATCGCACAAGATTCAACACAACAACATATCGCAATTTTTGCCCATGGTATGGTGATGCGCGCATTAACCTTTGCGTTTCACCAAGGCGTTCCGTGGGATCACCAAGTTTTCGCCAATGGATCAGTTCATCATTTTACTTGGGATGAAGCTCGATCTGAATTTTTAAAATATCATGGAAAAATTGGCGAATAA
>JAYTMM010000218.1:0-2428 GCA_043728555.1 Pseudobdellovibrionaceae bacterium | reverse complement strand
GCGCGCTTGAAAAAAGGCGAAACAGTTTTTGATATTTTACCAGAGGCCTTTGCGGTCTGTCGTGAAGCTTCGAAGCGTGCTTTGGGTATGCGTCATTACGATGTGCAAATGATCGGTGGAATTGTTTTAAATCGCGGATCGATTTCTGAAATGCGAACGGGCGAAGGTAAAACTTTAGTTGCTACATTGCCTGTTTATTTAAATGCCCTCACTGGCCGCGGTGTTCACGTGGTTTCTGTGAATGATTATCTGGTTTCGCGTGATGCGGAATGGATGGGGCGTTTATATACATGGTTGGGCTTAACTGTCGGAATTATCGTTCACGGTTTATCAGACGATCAACGTCGTGCCGCTTATAATTGTGATATTACGTATGCGACAAATAACGAATTAGGTTTTGATTATTTGCGCGATAATATGAAATTTGATTTGGCCGAATACGTCCAGCGCGATCCGTATTTTTCAATTGTCGACGAGTGCGATTCAATTTTAATTGACGAGGCGCGTACGCCATTAATTATTTCAGGGCCAGCAGAGGCCTCGACAGATAAATATGTGATGGTTGATCAAATTGTTCCATTTTTAAAAAATGAAATTCATTTTAAAATCGAAGAAAAATCAAAATCAGCGACATTGACTGATGAAGGTAATACCGAAGTCGAAAAATTATTAAAATTAGATAATTTATACGACACAGAAAATATTGAAATTTTGCATCATGTGAATCAAGCCGTTCGCGCTCATCACCTGTACCGACTGGATGTCGAATACATGATCAAAGACGGTGAAATTGTCATCGTCGACGAATTCACCGGGCGATTAATGCCGGGGCGCAGATGGAGCGATGGACTTCACCAAGCGATCGAGGCTAAAGAAAAAGTTGATGTTAAAAATGAAAATCAAACATTGGCTTCGGTGACTTTTCAAAATTATTTTAGAATGTATGAAAAGCTTGCGGGTATGACTGGAACGGCCGATACCGAAGCTGTTGAATTTAAAAAAATCTATAATTTAGATGTTCATGTCATTCCAACAAATAAACCGATTCGCAGAAATGATATCGAAGACATTGTTTTTAAAACTGAAACAGCAAAATACAAAGCGATCGTTAAAGATATTCGCGATCGTCATGCCAAGGGTCAGCCTGTATTGGTCGGAACTGCATCGATTGAAAAATCAGAAGCCATTTCAAGATTTTTAAAAAATGAAGGCATCAAACACGACGTTTTAAATGCGAAACATCACGAGCGCGAAGCCGAAATTGTGGCATTAGCCGGTCGCAAAGGTGCAATTACAATTGCAACGAATATGGCTGGCCGTGGAACAGATATCGTGTTGGGTGGCAATGCTGAAGTCTTAGCGAAAAAAGAAATCAGCGATGAAACTTTACCTGAATTTCAAGATGCTCTAAAAAGATTTAAAATAAAATGTGACGACGAGAAAAAACAAGTCATCGATGCCGGTGGTTTATATATTATCGGAACTGAACGTCACGAATCACGCCGTATTGATAACCAATTGCGCGGTCGTTCGGGTCGTCAAGGTGATCCGGGTGAATCGATGTTTTACCTATCATTAGAAGATAATTTAATGCGTATTTTTAATGGTGAACGTATTCAAAAAATTATGACGATGTTAAATATTCCCGAAGACGAACCGATCACTCATAAAATGGTGACGAATGCCATCGAAGGCGCACAAAGAAAAGTCGAAGGCCACAATTTTGATATGCGAAAACATTTGTTGGATTATGACGATGTGATGAACCAACAAAGAAATTCGATTTATAAAATGCGCCGAAATATTTTAGAAGGTAAAGACCTTGAGCGCACAACGCTGGATATGTTGGGCGATGTGGTGTCTGTGATTTTAGATAACACTGTCCCTGACGGCACAAAGTCTGCCGATTGGAATGTTGAAGGTTTAAATACCAGCTTGTTACAGCAATTTGGTTTTAAAATTCAAGTTGAAAATTTAAAAACAACTGAACAGGTTCAAAATTCAATTTCTGACAACGTGAAAAAGATTTATGAATCGCAAAAAAAATCAATGGGTCCATATTTTGAACAGATCACAAAAATGATCATGCTAAATTCAATCGATCTACGTTGGAAAGAACATTTATACACGATTGATAAAATCAAAGAAGGCGTTGGCCTTCGCGGTTATGCACAAAAAGATCCATTGATTGAATATAAAAAAGAAGCTTTTCGTGCGTTTGATATTTTAAATAACGTGATTAAATCTGAAACGGTTGAAAAATTAATGCGCGTGCAGCTGATGCAAGATCAAGCCGAGCAAGCGATTGAAAATATGCGTCCTGATGAAATTGATATGGATGAATTAAGTTTTTCATCACCTGATGAAGCTGCTTTAGGTTCATTTCAACAAATGAGATCTGAATCAAATGAAATGCAAACAGAGCCCG
>JAYTMM010000217.1:0-5416 GCA_043728555.1 Pseudobdellovibrionaceae bacterium | reverse complement strand
TCGCCAACAAATGCACACTGAATAAGGGATTCTGATTCTGACAATCCGAATTCATTTTTTAAAAATTTTAAAGTGGTAGTCACTTTGTTGTAATCACCGAACCAGCCGTTAACGTGGATCGAGCTGACTTTGGCAATGGCTCCGTGCGATTCAAAAATATTTACGATTTTTATGATATCAGATTTTGGCAAAGGCTTTACATCTTCGCAGAAATCAATGGCAAGATCCATCAACCTTGAGAATTGATCACTTGAAACGGCACAGCCGGGGACTGATTTTAAAATTTCGGTTTTGATATTTTTTAATTTTAATTTATTTTCAAGCATCGTTTTTTCATCAGTAAAAAACCAGCGTTCCATTTTTTTATTTTTTTCATTATATTTAAAATAAAACCCACCATTTTCGCCAACAACTCCGGCGACAGGCCAAAACCTTGCGATCATTTCACACCAGCCAGCGGGTCGACCAGTGATAGGAATAATTTTGATTCCTGCGTTGTGCAGTTGCCAAAGTGAATCATAAGCACACGCGGGAAGTTTTCCATCCGTCGTCAGTGTGTCATCGATATCCGTCAGCACAAATTTGATATTTTGCTGGACAGAGGTCTGTGTTTTTAAATCAAAGTCGTTCAAATTTTTCATAAGGGTTAAATAAATTCTATTGTTTTTTAATAGCAGTGGCTACATATAATATAGTAGTCATAAATATTTTTTAATTTCTTTGAACACTTTAGAAACGAGATACGCAGCATGGCAATTACAACAGGTATCAAATTAGTGATCGTCGAATCGCCGACGAAAGCAAAAACAATTCGAAAATTTCTGGGCAAAGATTATATTGTTGAATCTTGTATGGGACATATTCGTGATTTACCACAAACATCAAAAGATATTCCTGAAAAAGTTAAAAAAGAAAAATGGGCGCAGCTGGGTGTGAATGTCGATAAAAATTTCGAACCGCTTTATTGCATTCCCAAAGATAAATTAAAAGTCATAAAAAATTTACGAGAAAAATTGGCCGAAGCCGACATTGTGTACCTAGCAACCGATGAAGACCGTGAAGGTGAAAGTATCAGTTGGCATTTGGCAGAAGTTTTAAAGCCAAAAGTTCCCGCAAAGCGCATGGTTTTTCACGAGATCACTAAAGAAGCGATTTTAAAATCCCTGAAAGACACTCGAGAAATTGATTATAATTTAGTTCGCGCCCAAGAAGCCAGACGTGTTCTGGATCGATTAGTGGGTTACACAATATCGCCACTGTTATGGAAAAAAGTCGCCTACGGATTATCAGCAGGTCGCGTCCAGTCAGTGGCGGTTAAATTAATTGTTGAAAAAGAAAAAGACCGTATTAAATTTAAAAAATCAAATTATTATGGATTAACAGCGATTCTAAATAAATCAGGTGATGATTTTGAATCACGTTTATTAAGTTTAGATTCAAAACGAATTGCTTCAGGAAAAGATTTTGATGGCCTGACAGGGCAGCTGAATGCGGGTAAAGATTTAATTATTTTAGATCAAAAATCCACAAATGAATTAGTGGATCAATTAAAATCATCAACGTTCACAGTGACTGAGGTTGAAGAAAAACCAGTTAGCCGTAAACCATACGCACCGTTTATCACATCGACATTGCAGCAGGAATCAAATCGTAAATTGGGTTTAAGTTCGCGTGAAACAATGCAAGTCGCACAAAAACTTTATGAACAAGGTTTTATCACGTACATGAGAACTGATTCGACATTTTTATCCTCAGAAGCGATCACTGCCGCCCGCAATTCGATTGAACAAAAATATGGTAAAGATTATTTGCCAGCGCAACCTAGAACTTATGAAGGTAAAAAAGCCAAAGGCGCACAAGAAGCCCATGAAGCGATTCGCCCTGCGGGAGTTTCATTTCAAGATCCTGACGAAACGGGTCTTGTTGGTCCGCAAGCGAAACTTTACGAATTAATTTGGAAACGAACGATGGCTTCGCAAATGACAGATGCAAAACAGAAACAAGTCTCTGCAAAAATTTTAGCAACAACAGCAATTGGTGAAGCAATTTTTAATGCTACAGGAACGACGATTGAGTTTCCGGGATTTTTACGGGCCTATGTTGAAGGCAGCGATGATCCCGATGCAGATTTGGAATCACGTGAAGTGAAGCTTCCGCAATTAAAGAAAAATGAATCTGTGCAAAGTAAAAAATTAGAACCCACGGCTCATGAAACAAAACCACCGGCACGATTTACAGAGGCGTCATTGGTTCAAATTATGGAAAAAGAAGGTATCGGTCGGCCTTCGACATATGCCAGTGTCATAGGAACAATTGTTGATCGTGGATACGTCAGAAAAATGGGGAACGCGTTAGTTCCGACATTTACGGCGATGGTTGTTTCAAAATTATTATCGAAGTATTTAACTCAGTTTGTGGATTTAGGATTTACTTCAGAAATGGAAACCAGCCTGGATAGCATCGCCGACGGTGATTTAAATTGGGAAAAATATTTAACCAGCGTTTATCATGGCGATAAAGGTTTGAAAATGTTGGTCGAAACACAAGGCGCATTGATTGATCCTGAAGAAGCCCGATCAATTAAATTGCATGGCCTTGATGACTACGAATTCCACGTCGGAAAATTTGGTGCGTACGTGAAAACAAAACGCGGTGAAGACAGTTTCAGTGCATCGATCCCCGATGCAGAATCGCCTGCCGATGTGACAGCATTGCAAATTGAAAAATTAATTGATCAAAAAATTAAAGGTGCAGATTCAATCGGAATCGAGCCGAAAACACAAAAAAAATTATATGTTCTGAACGGCCGTTACGGTGCGTATGTGCAGATGGGTGAAAATGATGATCCAGAAATTAAAAGATCATCATTGCCGCCGGGACTTGATCCGAAAGATGTGAATTATGATATGGCTTTGGATATTATTGCGATGCCAAAAACAGTGGGTGAACATCCTGAATTAAAAAAAGAAGTCAAAGTCGGCGTCGGCAGGTTTGGTCCCTATGTTTTTTGTAACGGCGATTACAGATCAATTCCAAAAACTGAAACTGTTTTTACGATGGATATCACAAAGTGTTTAGAATTATTAGCGCAACCGAAAAAAGGTCGCGGCAAAGCAGCGCCGCTGAAAGAATTCGGAAAGCATCCGCAGCATGAACAAGATGTTCAATTATTAAATGGCCCTTACGGTGTGTATATTAAGTGCGGAAAAACAAACGTCGGATTGCCAGAGGGCATGACGGCAGACCAAGTTACTCCTGAAAAAGCGTTTGAATTGATTAACGATAAAATCGGAACGACTCCGTTGACTGATAAAAAATCTGCAAAAAAATCAGCTGGAAAATCAACGGCAAAAAAAGCAGCTCCGAAAGCCAAGGCGACAAAAAAAGAAGTCGAAGAAAAGCCAGCAACAAAAAAAGTTGTATTAAAAAAGAAAAAATAATGACAGACGATCAAAAAAAATCTCAGCTTGAATTAGGCGAAACCAGAAAAAAAGAACCCGATCGCAATTTGCATCGGGGCGGGCGCAGTTTTTATTTTTTTGATTTTGATGATAATATTGCATTTTTAACGACGCCATTGATTTTATTTCATAAGCAAACCGGTGAAGAATTGCATCTATCAAGTCACGACTGGGCCGTTCATCATGCTTCGGTTGGAAAATCTGGAATTTATTCTGAATTTGAAATCAGATGGGATGATCAGTCGGGAACTTTTAGGTGTTTCAGAGATTTGGATTTATCAGAACTTGAAAAACAATCCGGCCAGCGTCAGCCGTTTGTACAAGATATTTTACATTCTTTGAAAATGCCAGACATGCAATGGAAAGGTCCATCGTGGGATTGTTTTTATCATGCGGTTTTTAATCAACGACCAATTTCAATTATCACAGCGCGCGGGCATTCATCGGATACTTTGCGTTCGGGCATTTATGAATTTGCCAAGGCAGGCTATTTACCACTTGAACCGAATTACTTAAGCTTGATTGCAGTCAGTAACAAAGAAACCAGAAAACAATTTGGTGATCATGAATTTAAAGCCTCGACAGCTGAATTAAAACAAAAAGCCATTCGTGCCAGCGTTGAAAAAGCGATTGAAGTTTACGGTTACAGTCCGCATCATCGATTTGGAATGAGCGATGATGACCCTAAAAATATTCAGTCAATTGTCGAAGAAATGACCCGACTTAAGTCGAAATATCCCGAGATGTCATTTTTTATGATCGAAACACACAATGGTTCATTTGTGAAACATGAAATTTCGCAGCACGGGATGAAATCACATTATGTGAATGATGGATCTGAACAGTTAGATCTTTTTGGTCAATTGACACAATCAAAAGGTTAATAAAAAATACTCAGTCAAAAGGCTAGGTCGAAAAAAGATATTTCTCCTCAATAATAAACCATTCAAATACACTTAAGTACGTTCAATTAGATAAGTTCAGAATTTTTATCAGACAGTAACAAAAAAAAGGAACATCATGAAATCGCAGATTCTATCACTGGCTATAACCCTTGGCTTTTCAATCAGTTCGTTTGCACAAGCACAAATGTTTAAAAAAACATTAGACTGTGAATACGTTGATCAAATTCAATCGTATTATTTAGCAAATCATTTGGTGTACAAACAAAAAGACAGCGAATTACAAAAGCGTGTCGTCGAACAATATATCAAACATCAAGACGGAGCGAAGATTTATTTATTACAATCTGATGTGACTTCGATTCAAAACATGATGAAAACAGTTTTTGACCAAGTCGCTAAAAAAGATTGTAAATTTGCAACAGAAATTCAATCTATGCTGGTTCAGCGTGTCGCAGACCGCACTGAAAGTGTTAAAAAGATTTTAGATAAATCTTTTAAATTTAATAAAGATACTGAGTTTACGTACGATCCAGATCATAAGGAGTTTCCTAAAAATGCCAAAGAGGCCGAAGAATTTCTATCAAAATATGTTCAGTTTCAGGTCGCAAATTATTTATCAACGGATATGAAATTGGACGAAGCAAAATCTCGTGTGATTAAAAATTACGAACGCAGTTTGAAGCGTATCAAAGAAACCAAGCCGGAAGATTTGATTGCAAATTATTTAGATTCATTTGCATTGTCACTAGATCCGCATTCGCATTTTATGGCTAAAGATCAAAATGAAGATTTTAAAATTGAAATGGGTTTAAGTTTGGAAGGCATCGGCGCAACACTTTCGCAAGATGATGGTTTCACAGTGATAGAAGCTTTAGTCACTGGCGGAGCAGCTGCAAAATCAGGTTCGCTTGAGCCCAAAGACAAAATTGTCGCTGTCAGTAAAAAAGACGGTAAAATGGAAAATGTGATCGACATGGATTTAAAAGATGTTGTGAAATTAATTCGTGGCCCGAAAGGCACAAAAGTTAAATTATCAATTTTACGTAAAGA
>JAYTMM010000216.1:0-31157 GCA_043728555.1 Pseudobdellovibrionaceae bacterium | reverse complement strand
TTTTCTTTTCGAAAGGTCAGCATGTACGTCATCAAAAATCTTGATTGGTCAGAAATTATTGAACGCTTGAAAAATTTTGCAACAGCAGAATCCGCACGCAATGAATTGGATTTGTTGGCACCGTTACCATCAGCTGCATTAGCTGAGAAAAGTTTTTACGATGTTGAATCGGCAACTTATGTCATTCAATCTGGCATCAGACCGCACATGGAAAGTTTAGATCTGTACGAACCATGGATCAGTCGTCTGCGCAAAAGTGCCATTTTAAAAACTTTAGAACTCAAAGACATTCGTCATTTTTGTTTAGAAACAATCGCTCTCAAAGAAGCCTTATCAGATCAACAAACCGCATGGGCTGTGGACATTTCTGAAATGCTGTTCAATGCAAACGAGCCCTTATCTGCGATTGATCATTTGATGACAGCCAGTTGCGATATTCGGATGGATGCCTCTGAAACACTTTACAGATTATCAAAAGAAAAAGAAACCTTAGCCCGACAAATTCAAACACAAATGGATCGTTTAGTTGCAGATCACAAAATGGATCACATGTTACAAGAAAAATATGTCACGACCCGCGAAGGGCGTTGGGTGATCCCCGTCAAAGGTGGAATGCAACATTACGTGCCGGGTGTGATTCATGCCAGTTCACACACGAAACAAACTGTCTTCATCGAACCCGAAGTCGTGATCCCGATGAACAATCGTCTGCGGCAAATTGATGTTGATATCGAAGAAGAAATCGAACGATTATTGATTGAAATTTCAAATTATTTAGCGACGCAAAAAAATAATTTTGAAAAAGCGAAGGTTCAACTATTAAAATGCGACGTGCAAATTGCCAAAGCGCAATTGACTGTTTTATTGGGCGCAGAGCCTTGTGTTTTTTCTGTTGAAAGCGGCGAACGCTTCAAACAAGAAATGCACCTGAAAGAATTATTTCACCCGATGTTGAAAATGAATGGCAAAAAACCAATTTCAAATACCGTGCGTTTAACCAATGAGAAATCAATTCTGATGTTATCAGGACCTAACGCCGGCGGAAAAACTGTTCTGTTAAAATCGATAGGACTTGCGGCGCAAATGGCCCGTTGTGGTTTACCAATTTGCGCTGAAAAAAACTCGGTGATTCCGTTTTATGAAAATATTTCGACATGCATCGGTGATTCACAAAGTGTTGACGAAGACTTAAGTACATTCGCGGCGCATTTAAAAACATTAGATGAAGCGCAAAAATTAACGGGCGCAAATAATTTAATTCTGATCGATGAAATCTGCGGATCAACAGACCCTGAAGAAGGCAGTGCTTTGGCCCGTGCATTCATTGAAACCTATTCTGAAAACAAAGTTTTTGCTGTGATCACATCGCATTTAAGCCCGTTAAAATCAGGTTGGAGCCCCGAAGGTTCTGTCATTAACGGCAGTCTTGAATACGATTCAAAAACCGGAAAACCCACCTATCAATTTTTGCACGGAATCCCTGGCGATTCATTGGCTTTGTTGACTGCAAAACGTGTTGGCGTCAGCGCCACAGTTTTAGCCAAAGCCCACGAACATTTATCGCCGCTAGCGAAACAAAAAATTTCAAGCCTCGAAGAAATTGAAAATTTAAAAAAAGATTTGTCTGATTTACAAAACAAATATCGTAAAGATCTGAAAAATTTAGACGAACAAAAAATTGCATTGAATACAAAAATCAAAGATTTCGAAAAACAAAAAGAAGCCGAGCTGGAAAAAACAATTCAGCGCGCTTCAAAAAAAGTGGATGATGAAATTGCAAATACCAAAGCCGCAACAGCTTTGGACAAGCACAGAAAATTACAAGAAATTAAATACAACATGCCAGAAATTGTTAAGGCATCGAAAGTTGAATCGAATACTCAAAACACACAAATAAAAACTGCCGATGAATTTTCTGAAAGATTTCCACCGGGATCAAAAGTGTTTGTACAAACACTCAATCAAGACGGCATCATTCAATCAAAACCCAATGCCAAAGGCGAAATTTTAGTTTTATCACAATCGATACGACTGCAATTGCATTACACAGAACTTAAGCCAGCACAAAAATCTGCAAACCCGACGTCGCAATTGGTGAACAGAAGCGGTTCCACGCACGGTGGAAATATGATCGCATTTATGAACGAAGATCGTGTTTTGGATTTACGCGGTAAAACCATCGAAGTTGCGCTGGGCGAATTAGAATCCGCCTTGGACCGCGCAAGCACGTCCAAAGAAGATCGTCTCAAATTAATTCATGGCCACGGCACAGAGGCTTTGAAAAAAGCGATTCGTACATATTTATCAAGATCTGTGTATGTGAAAAAATGGAAAGCCGGCACTGCTGAATCTGGTGGTGATGGAATTACTTGGGTTGAATTGGGATTGTAAAGGCACTGAATTTTATTTACAAAACGGAGCCGTAGGGTCTTTGGCGCACAAGTATGTTTTCATTTGTTGATTTTCAAATTTTAATCTGTCGACTTCGGATTGATCGGCCTTTGATGATTTGACCGATGCCAATTCACGATGAATTGCAGCACTGTCATCCATCCATTTGTGATATAATTCTTTGACAGCTTCGATCAACGGCGCCACAAGCCCCGGATAATTCACAGCCAATTTTTTTGTTTCAGAATTTGTTTCGACTAGTTCTGGTAAAACTTTTTGAACATCCTGGGCGATCACACCGACCTGTCGACGTTTGGATTCATTCGAGCTGATCCAATTAAATTTCACACCCGTAATTTGATCAATAATATCCAAGGAATTTTCAATCGGCTTGATATCTGTTTTCAAACGACGGTCCGAACTGACTGTGAAAGCTGCGGCCACAATAGTTCCGTAACCTGATGCTCCATTGCCAATGTGCGCACCATTACCTGAATACCAATTTAAGTAAATTGCATTTCCACCACCACCATATGAATCCAAATGGAAATTTCCACTTGTTCCAGTATGCGTGAGTTGACCATAAGCAGTTGGAGTAGTTGCATTTCGTACGATAGTATAACCTTTAACATCCAAAGTTGCTGCTGGTGTAGATGTTCCAATGCCCACAGCTCCATTCGCAGCAATACGCATTCGCTCTGTTCCGCCAAGTGATGTATCTGTTCGAAATATAATTCCATTTGTAGCAGTCGCAGTTTTAACGTCAATAAAACCACCACCAGATGCATCAGCGTGGAACATTCGCATCGCATTTGTTCCTGCAGATGTATCACCAGTAAAAAATAAATTTCCGTTAGCAGCTCCGGTTGCAGCTGGTAGCAAAATATTTTTTGTAACCTCAAGTTGTTGTGTGGGCGTGGCTGTTCCGATTCCGACGTTACCCGATGACCTAACAACCATTCTTTGAGTCGGCGTGTAAGATACCGGAGGCACTATAAGCCCGCTATCTGCATAAAAACCAATATCACCACTGATCATATTAATTGATGTTGGTGTTGAAGTTACGCCCATCCAGAGTGATCCAGTATAATATGCGCCACCGGAAATAATTGCCTGATCGCTGCTATTACTTGTAAGATAACCGCCACTGACAGACGCAGAAGCATTATTAAATCTAATTTGTGATTTGCTTGCTGAATCAATAACTTCTAGCTTGCTTCCACCACTTGTTCCACCAATTCCTACGTTACCATTCGTATCAATGCGCATTTTTTCAGTTGAATCAGAACCGGATGTTGTTGTAAAAAATGAAAGTCGCCCAGGCACCGTGTGTGTACCGCTGTTTGGTGTGCCATCAGCAAAGCCTGCAATATATGAAGAACGATAAACACCCGTGCCGTCGTGACCATAGTTTGAAATAAAACCGAGCTCGTCATTATTTTGTACAGCTGCATAGTTTCGTGATTTCCAAAAACTGAATGTTGGACCTGCTGACGATGCCACCGAGTTTTCAAATGCTGCTGCACCATTGACGTGAAGTTTTGCACCTGGATTTGTTACACCGATACCGACATTCGCAGAGCTATTACCCAGAACTACTGAATTCGATGTCGATACGCGAGCTCCGTATCCAACTGCTGTTGCATTTGTTAATTGAGTTGCGACCCCAGGACCAGAGTCATAACCTATAAAAGTATTATTTGTACCAGTCGTATTTGCATTGGCAGGTGTTGTTGTATATCCTGCTTGATAACCCATAACGGTATTTCCAGTACCTGTGGTGTTTCCATAAAGTGCATAGCTACCCATAGCTGCATTGTAGCCACCAGTTGTGTTGCCATCCATTGCGTACTGCCCCAGAGCTGAATTATAATTACCTGTGGTTGTTGAAAATAAAGCCCGTACACCAATTCCAATATTAGCGACTCCGCTTGTATTCGCATATAATGAATAATAACCAATTCCTACATTATAATTTCCAGTTAGATTACTTGCAAGTGAAGATGAACCTAATGCCACATTTTCAGATCCAGTCGTATTACTTACAAAAGCACCCGTGCCGGCTTTCAAATTTGAACTTGCATCAGGTACAAATCCAAGCTGAGCAACCCATGTTGGGGCGGTGCCTGCACCGTTTGTGGTTAACACATAACCAGATGTACTTGCTGCTAACTTTGACAGAGCAGTTGTTGATGAAGCATATAAAATATCACCGATTGTAAAACTTGATTGGCCACTACCACCGTTTGTTGCGGGTAATGTTCCGGTTACTGAATTGGTTAAATCAATACTTGCCACTGTTGAATATGTATTTGCCGCGGTTCTTCTGACAAAACCAGTTGTTGCTAAAGCAGCAACACCAGTTAATTCCGATGAACCGGCTTGCTTGTTATTAAATGTTGTAAAATCTGTTGATGATAAATAACCGTTAATACTTGTTGTTGCTTTTGCTAAATCAATCGTAGGCGCAGCACCCGTTCCGCCCATTGTAATCGGATTATTTGTTGTTGCTGCTGCTGTGACTGATGTCACTGTTCCAGCGTTTGAAATATCTGCTGATGCAATCCATGCACTGCCAGTCCATTTAATAACTTGACCTGTTGTAGCGCTCGATTGATTTAATTTATCAAATGTAATTGCACTTGCACTGATATCACTTGATGTAATTGTTCCATCAAGTATTTTTGCTGATGTAATTGCTGATGCTGCAATTGTTGCTGTAGCACTTCCGGCAGAAAAACCAGACAACGTCACATCACTGGTTAAGGATGTAATATAATTTCCAGCTGCTTGCTTGGCATTAAATGTTGTCCAATCTGCACTTGATAAATATCCATCAACACTTGCCGTTGATTTCGCAATTGAAATGATCGGAGTATTTCCGCCACTTGATACAACCGGAGCTGTTGCTGTTACTGCAGTCAACGTTCCACCTGATGCAGCAGTCCATGTTGGGGCGGTGCCCGCACCGTTTGTTGTTAACACGTAACCTGATGTACTTGCTGGTAATTTTGCAAGTGTTGTTGTCGAATTTGCAAATAATAAATCACCAATCGTGTAGACGGAATTTCCGGTACCACCGTTTGTAGCTGGCAGTATTCCGGTCACCGAATTTGTTAAATCAATACTTGCTACAGTTGAATACGTGCTAGCTGCTGTTCTTTTTACAAAACCGATTGTTGCAAGCGCTGCAACTCCGGTTAACTCTGCTGATCCCGCTTGTTTAGAATTAAACGTTGTGAAATCTGCTGATGATAAATATCCATCAACACTTGCCGTTGATTTTGGAATATCAATCGTAGGCACTGCACTTGTTCCGCCAATTACAATTGGATTATTTGCTGTTCCTGCCGCTGCGATTGATGTAACTACACCGGCGTTTGAGCTGTCAGCAGATGCTACCCATGCAGAACCGCTCCATTTAATAACTTGACCTGTCGTTGCGCTGGACTGATTTAATTTATCAAACGTAATTGCTGCTGCACTGATATCTGCTGAAGCAATTGTTCCATCCAGAATTTTTGCTGATGTAATTGCATTATTTGCAATCGTTGCTGTCGCACTTCCTGCAGAAAAACCAGACAACGTCACATCACTGGTTAATGCTGTAATATAATTTCCAGCTGCTTGCTTTGAATTAAACGTTGTAAAATCTGTTGATGATAAATATCCATCCACTGCAGCTGTTGATTTTGCTATTGAAATTACGGGCGTTGTGCCACCTGTTGATGATACCGGCGCTGTCGCTGTTACACTTGTTACTGTTCCTGTAGCAGCTGTAACCCAAGATGTATTTGTACCATCGGTTTGTAAAACTTTATTGGCATTTGATGTTTGTGTCGGTAATAAATTATTTAATGCTCCGTTTGCTGTTGACGCATTTGTTCCACCGTTTGCGATTGGTAAAATTCCTGAAATATCTGTTGATAATACAACTGAGTTTCCACCAGATAAAACACCTGATGTTGATTTCACAATACCATTTGATAAACCAGATACCGTAAGACCCGTAAACGTTGGTGAATTTCCGGTGCCTAATCCTAAATTAGTTCTTGCTGTTGCGGCATTTGATACGTCACTTAAATTATTTGCAGGCTTAAGTGGTGTATATGTTAATGCAGTTGTCACATCAACTGATGTCATCGTTGAAAAATTTGATAGCTTGGCATTAAATGTTGTCCAGTCTGTTGATGATAAATACCCATCCACTGCAGCTGTTGATTTCGCCATTGAAATGATCGGAGTATTTCCGCCACTTGATACCACAGGAGCCGTTGCTGTAACACCTGTCACTGTGCCTGTTGCAGCTGCTGTCCATGTTGGGGCGGTGCCTGCGCCGTTTGTGGTTAATACGTAACCTGATGTACTGGCTGGTAATTTTGCAAGTGTCGTCGTTGAATTCGCAAATAATAAATCACCAATCGTGTATGCAGAGTTTCCAGTACCGCCGCTTGTTGCTGGTAAAATTCCGGTCACTGAATTTGTTAAATCAATTGATGCCACTGTTGAATACGTATTTGCTGCTGTTCTTTTTACAAAACCAATTGTTGATAATGCTGCTACACCGGTTAATTCTGTTGAACCGGCTTGTTTTGCATTAAATGCTGTAAAGTCTGTTGAAGATAAATATCCATTTATACTTGCTGTTGATTTTGGTATATCAATCGTTGGCACCGCCGTAGTTCCACCGATTGCAATTGGGTTGTTTGCTGTTCCTGCAGCAGCGATTGATGTCACTACACCAGCGTTTGAACTGTCGTCTGATGCCACCCATGCCGAACCATTCCATTTAATAACTTGGCCTGTCGCTGCACTGGATTGATTTAATTTATCAAATGTAATTGCTCCGTCTAATATTTTTGCAGATGTAATAGCACTGTTTGCAATTGTTGCTGTCGCACTTCCGGCAGAAAATCCTGACAACGTCACGTCACTGGTTAATGCTGTGATGTAATTGCCTGCTGCTTGCTTGGCATTAAACGTTGTCCAGTCCGTTGATGATAAATATCCATCAACTGTTGTTGTTGATTTTGCTATTGAAATTACGGGTGTTGTTCCACCTGTTGATGATACTGGAGCCGTCGCTGTAACACCAGTTACCGTTCCCGTCGCGGCAGCAACCCATAATGTGTTTGTTCCATCTGTTTGTAAAACTTTATTGGCATTTGATGTTTGTGTCGGTAATAAATTATTTAATGCTCCGGCTGCTGTTGATGCATTTGTTCCGCCGTTTGCGATTGGCAAAAGGCCAGTCACCGAATTTGTTAAATCAATACTTGCTACAGTCGAATACGTATTCGCAGCTGTTCTTTTTACAAAACCAATTGTTGCAAGTGCCGCTACACCGGTTAATTCTGTTGAACCGGCTTGTTTTGCATTAAACGTCGTAAAATCTGTTGAGGATAACAACCCACGATTACTGGCCGATGATGTTGGAATATTTAATGTCACTGTCGTTGATGCAGAATTAATATTAAAATCACTACCACTTGATCCCGTTACAATAGTTAATGCTCCAGTTAAACTATTAATACTGCCAACTGTTCCACCAGCGCCAACATCGGTCACACATGAATATGTCGTTCCGTTAAATGTTAAATATTGATTTACAGCACACGTTGGAATATTTCGGTTCACGTAATCTGTGCCGTTGTATTGTAAAATATCATTTGATGTTAATGACGTGATATTCACATTTGTTCCACGAATTTTATTTACTGCAATCGCTGATTGCGTACCAGATACATCACCGCTTAAACTTCCAGAAAAATTAACTGCAGTTGTTGCGTTTTGTACAGCCGTTGTTCCCAGCGCTGTCGTCACATCAACTGATGTCATTGTTGAAAAATTTGATAGTTTTGAATTGATTTGAGTCTGAATACTTGATGTGACTCCATCTAAATAATTAAATTCTGTATTACTGACAACACCTGTATTAATTTTTGTGGCATCAATTGCTGCAGAGGCATTAATATCTGCATTTAAAATCGTACCGTCCAAAATTTTTGTTGATGTGATTGAACTGTTTACAATCGTAGTTGTTACGGTTCCTGCTGAAAATCCACTTGACGTCACATCACCACTTAATGTTGTCACATAATTTCCAGAAGCTTGCTTTGCCGCAAGATCAGAAACTAAATTGCTAACTTGTGATTGTGCAATTGAAATATCTGTGCTTGATGCCGCAGTTAATCGACCTTGAGCATCCACTGTAAATGTTGAAACTTTTGATGCTGATCCGTAACTGCCTGCCGTCACCGATGTATTTGATAAATCGATTGTTCCTGTTGTTGTAATCGTTCCACCATTTAAACCTGTTCCCGCTGTAATCGAAGTCACTGTTCCTGAATTTCCAGTATTATCGTTTGATGCAACCCATGCAGAACCATTCCATTTAATAATTTGACCGGTCGTTGCTGATGATTGATTTAATTTATCAAACGTAATTGCAGCCGATGAAATATCTGCAGAAGTAATTGTTCCATCTAAAATTTTTGCACTTGTCACAGAATCATTCGATGGTGTTCTTTGATCTGTAAAACGTGAATCATTACCCTGAGCATACGTTCCGGCCGTTGTTCCAAATGATAATCCTGTAATATCACTTGAAGATAACGTCACAACACCAGTTCTGCCAGCGACACTTGTTACTGCCGTTGCTGCATTTGTCGGAGTGAAACCTAATAATCCTGTGATATCCGCACTTGTTGCATTCGCTAAAACTCCTGAACCGTTTGCTCGCAATAAAGTATTTCCCGTAATTCCACTTAATGTTAATCCCGTAAACGTCGGCGAATTTCCTGTACCTAATCCTAAATTTGTTCGTGCTGTTGCTGCATTATTTAAATCACTTAAATTACTTGCAGGATTTAATGGAGTGTATCCTAAATTATTTTGTTTATTATTAAACGTTGTAAAATCTGTTGATGATAATAAACCACGATTACTTGATGATGATGTTGGAATATTTAATGTCACTGTCGTTGAAGCCGAGTTAATATTAAAATCTGTTCCGCTTGTTCCTGTAACTATCGACAATGCTCCCGTTAAACTATTTATGCTGCCAACTGTTCCACCGGCACCAACATCCGTTACGCAACTGTAACTTGTTCCGTTAAATGTTAAATACTGATTCGCTCCGCACGTTGGAATATTTCTGTTTATAAAATCTGTTCCGTTATACTGTAAAATATCATTTGCTACTATAGATGTTAATGTCACTGCTTTATTTTTAATTTTATCAACTGTAATATTATTATATACTCCGCTGATATCACCACTTAAATTTGTTGCTGTCGTTACTGCATTTGTAATTCCGTAACCTGCAGCTGTCGTCGGCGTATTTACGACTTTTGACCAATCAAGACTTGTGATCATCGCACTGGTAACCGTGTTATTTCCTAAATTAATATTTACACAAACCCATGCTCCTGTCGGACTCGAAAACGTTAACGTCTGACCTGCACTGCAGTTGCCTGGCATATTTGAAACTAAAATGACATCGCTTGAATTTAATAATGATGCCGATCCTAAACCTAAATTTGTTCGCGCTGTTGATATGTTTGAAAGATCACTTAAATTATTTGCAGGCTTTAATGGCGTAAAACCCAAAGCTGTTGTTACATCGTTTGATGTCATCGTTGAAAAATTTGCTAATTTATTATTAAAAATTGTCCAATCCGCAGATGATAAATATCCATCAGTTGTCGTATTTGATTTTGCCAAAGTGATATTTGGATTTACTCCGCCAGATGATGACAATGGACCACTCGCCGTTACTGATGTGACTGTACCACCACTTGATATATCAGAACTTGCAACCCAAGCACTGCCATCCCATTTAATGACTTGGCCCGTGGTCGCTGCAGATTGATTTATTTTATCAAATGTTATTGCACCCGCCGAAATATCTGCAGACGTAATTGTTCCATCCAAAATTTTTGTTGATGTCACAGAATTATCCGTCGGCGTTCGTTGATCTGTGAATCTGCCGTCGTCGCCCGCGGCAACTGTTCCCGTTGTTGTTCCAACATTTAATCCTGCAGAATTTCCAAGCCCTGTAATATCACTTGATGATAACGTCACAACACCCGAACGACCTGCAACACTGATCACTGCACCAGATGAGTTTGCCGGAACATATCCTAACAAACTTGTGATATCTGCACTTGTTGCATTCGCCAAAACTCCAGAGCCATTCGCACGCAATAAAGTGTTTCCGGTAATGCCACTTAATATTAATCCCGAAAATGTTGGCGAATCGGAAGCACCCAATCCTAAATTTGTTCGTGCTGTTGCTGCATTATTTAAATCAGATAAATTACTTGCAAGATTTAGCGGAACGTATCCTAAATTATTTTGCTTATTATTAAACGTCGTAAAATCTGTTGATGATAAATATCCATCTGTTGCTGCGTTTGCTTTTGCAATTCCATAGCCCGCAGCCGTCGTTGGAGTATTTGCTACTTTTGACCAATCTACTGAACTGATCATTGCACTTGTCACAGTGTTGCTTCCTAAAACAATACTTAAACAAACCCATGCCCCTGTTGGGCTAGAAAATGTTAACGTCTGTCCCGCGCTGCAACTGCCTGGCATATTTGAAACCAAAACAACATCACTAGAATTTAATAGTGATACTGATCCTAAACCTAAATTTGTTCGCGCTGTAGATACGCTTGAAAGATCACTTAAATTATTCGCAGGCTTTAATGGCGTAAAACCCAAAGCCGTTGTCACGTCATTTGAAGTCATCGTTGAAAAATTTGCTAATTTATTATTAAAAATTGTCCAATCCGCAGATGATAAATATCCATCAGTTGTCGTATTTGATTTTGCTAAAGTGATATTTGGATTTGTTCCTCCTGTCGATGACAAAGGACCACTCGCCGTTACTGACGAGACTGTACCACCACTTGAGTTATCAGAACTTGCGACCCACGCGCTACCATCCCATTTTAAAACTTGACCATTAGCCGCACCCATTTGCGCAAGCTTACTAGCTTCAACAGATCCATCTGAAAGATCTGCAGACGTAATTGTTCCATCTACAATTTTTGCACTGGTCACTGAATTATTTAATGGTGTTCGTTGATCTGTAAATCTTGCATCATCACCCGCGGCCACTGTTCCTGTTGCTGTTCCAACATTTAATCCAGCGCTATTTCCTAATCCTGTAATATCACTTGATGATAACGTCACAACACCAGTGCGACCCGCAACACTCACAACCGCACTGGCTGCATTTGTTGGAGTATACCCTAAAGCTGTTGTCACATCTGTTGATGTTAATGCTGAACTTGATAATACTCCGCCAGCACTTGATCGAACAATGCCAGCACCTAATGATGATAAAGTCATCGCCGTAAACGTCGGAGAATTTCCCATACCCAATCCTAAATTTGTTCGCGCTGTTGTTGCGCTCGATACATCACTTAAATTACTTGATGGATTTAATGGAGTATAACCAAGAGCATTTTGTTTGTTATTAAAAGTTGTAAAATCTGCTGATGATAAATATCCATTCACTGAATTTGTTGCTTTAGCTAAATCAATAGTTGGATTTGAAGCTGTTCCACCAACTGTGATTGGATTATCTAATGTTCCTGCTGCCGTTACACTTGTCACTGTTCCTAAATTTGAAATGTCAGAACTTGCGACCCAAGCACTGCCATCCCATTTAATCACTTGCCCAGTCGTTGCTGCAGATTGATTTATTTTATCAAATGTAATTGCGCCCGCAGATATATCTGCCGACGTAATTGTTCCATCTAAAATTTTTGCTGAAGTTACCGAGCTATCTGTCGGTGTTCGCTGATCCGCAAACCTTGCATCATCACCCGCGGCCACTGTTCCTGTTGCTGTTCCAACATTTAATCCGGCGCTATTTCCTAATCCTGTAATATCACTTGATGATAACGTCACAACACCAGTGCGACCCGCAACACTTGTTACTGGAGCACTTGGCAATGCCACCGGAACATATTGCGATCCATCGAATTGTAAAACTTGATTGATCGTCGGTGCCGTTGCAGAAACATTAAATCCACGAATTTGATTTGTTGTCGTCGCGTTCACAGCATTTGTCGCATTCGCAATTGTATCACCACTTGATAACGGAGAAAATCCTAACGCACTTGTCACATCCGCTGAATTAAAATTTGACGCCGATAAAATTCGCCCTTTGGCATCCACATTAAATTTTGTAAAATTACTGCCCGCAATAACTGTGGTGTCTGCCAAATCTAAAATATTTCCGGTCGTTATGAAATTGGCTGACGGTGCATTTTTCGCAAAGGCCACAACTGTTGGATCAAGCTCTGTCACAGTTCCGGTATTGTCCGTTGAGGCAACCCAAGCGCTGCCATTCCATTTAATCACTTGATTTAATAAAGGAGATAATCCCGCAATCGTTGTTAAATTTGAATTCTGCGGTTGCGGAGTATAAGTTAATGCCGTTGTTACATCTGCTGACGTAATCGTTCCACCGCCACCAACTGCACAACTCCAAACACCAGCAATTTTTGTTAATACATTCGGTGCTGTACAATTTGGAACATCTGCTTTTAATGTAAAATCTGAACTGACTAAACCACTTAATTTTGAAGCCTCGGTCGCATACATCGCAAACGGCACTGAATTTAATTTGATCGCTGACAAATCATTCCATCCGCCGCTGCCTGAATAAATAAACTGAACAAACAACAATCTGATATCAGATGCTGCTGGTGTTGGTATTGTTCCACCCTCCAGACACGTTAACGATAAATTTTCGTTACTGAAAATATCTTTCAATGACGTGCCGCCGCTGGCTGGATATATTCGATTTGCCAGGCTTGCACCGAATTGAAAATTCACCAATCCGCCACTGCCCGTCATATTATAACCTGTGTAAGATTCTTGATACAAAGTACATGTGTTCGCAGAATTTCTGTACGTGAAAATAAAATCAACGCTGCTGGCTTCAAGTGCCGCGCCCGTTGATGTTTTAATTCGCGCCTGAAAGTTTAATGTCCCCGGAGCAGCCATTGCATTTACCGCAAATAAAAATAAAAGCAGAAAAAAAGTTTTAGCTTTATGAATTTCGATCACTGTCTGGTGCCGCTGATCATGACTTCGACCTTATGACCTTGCGCCGTCGCGTACGTATTTTGCTGATACACATTACCGATCGAAACTGAAACTTCGTGCGCATTTCCCGGCACTGTCGGGACTGAAATTAAATTCTGACTGCCACCCGAATTCATATCAATAGTCGTTTTTGTTGAAAAAATATCCGAAATTTGATGACCAATGCTTTCAATCAACGACGAATTTTCAAACGGGCTACAACCGGAAATAAAAATAATAATATAAATAGTAATGCATATGCGAAATACACGATGCTGTAACATAAACAACTTATCGGTTTTTCTACTTAGAACTTAAAAAAAATATCATTTCGAGACAATCGTCTTGTAAAATTATTTTACACCTGTCACCAACCAAAGAACAGCAGTCTCAGTTTGAACCAATGAACTGCAACAGGTTCGATTTTTTGTTGGCATTCCCCGTGCAATGATTAATTGAACAACCATTGAACAACATCTGTAACTGAACACTACGAACTTTGAAACATATCGGGGGATATCATGACAAAGCAAACAACAACATTCTTTTTATTAACAGCAATGATCGCATTCACTTCATGCGGAAATTCTAAATCGGCTGACACGAATCAAAATACTCAAACAACATCTTCACAAACAATGACATCACAAAAACCTTTGGCCAGCTGTACAAAATCATTGAACACAGATATGTCGATGAATACAAATGCAGTGATGAGCAGTTCAGGCCAAGTCGATGTGAACTGGATCAAAATTAAATTTAATTTTTTATCTGCAGCCGCAACTGCATCTGGCAATACAGTTCGTTTTTTTAAATGGAAAGTTGTGGGTTCACAATCAAGCCTTGATCAAACAGCACTGGGCGCACAATTTTTTGATTTAGCATCTGGTCAACCCACTGCAAATATCAACAATATCACATCAGTATCTGATATTAATACGTCGCGCGGATTATATATCCAATTGAATGATCCAACAGGCGCCTACCAAGTTATTAAAGCTGTGGTTTACAATTCAAACGGACAAATCGTTGCACAATTAAATTCATTGATTCCGCAGTTCACACAAAGCACAGCAGATTACGCATTAAATTCTGATGGCACTGCCCGCGCACAAATTTTAACAGCCATGCACCCGTTAGCTTCGATCGCTACAACGGGCTGGGCACAAACCGATTATGCAAATTATTTTCAAAACTTTTGTTTCTAAATTAAATCAAACTCAATTAAAAAATTTAGTGTGAGCTTTCGGTTGAAACTTCCTCGGCCTCTAAATTTTCACCCTGACGATAACGATCTAACAACGCATCATCAACTGTCGGAAATGAAAATAACAGCGAATGAACTTGCGTATTTTGGTCTTCTTCAGTCACAACCACATAATGCAAATCTGAAATTGAATTCTCTGAAACATCAGAAATAAATGTCACTAAAACCTGACCGTCGCTTCCGACCTTGCGCCAAATTTCATCGGGCTCATTAATAACCTGATCTCGAAATTCTGAATATTTTTGAAAATCATCGGGGCCAATGTCTTTGTCAGATCTGACTTTCATCATGGATTCTAATAACCCGATAGCTAAATAATCACCTTCAAGCAATGAATCCCCGTCAATCGCAGCAAACTGAATCGCTTCTAATTTTCGGTGATAAATAATTTCTTTTTCACGAAATGATTCTAATAATTCTGAATCACGTGTGGCAAATTGAACAAAAACAAATGTCGGATATTTTTCTTCTGAATTTAAATACACGCAGGCCACATAACTGAAAACGTCATCGTCTTTTTCAAAGTCTTTGACCAATGTATACAACGTCATGTCCGGAAAAGTTTCCGTATCGACCCAGATCTCATCGGGATCATCCAGCGTGGATTCTAAATGATTTTCACGTTCTTCCAGTTCAGCGTTTGAATAATCAACTTTTGAATTAAAATTTTTAAAATATTTTGATTCCAGATATTGAATTTGATTTGAAAAATAACCAAACAACGTTTTTTCATTTTCAAAAATCAAGCCCTGCGCTTCATCAATCACAATTAAATTTTTGTCTTTGAAATTTTCGGCTTTTTTTCGAACTTTGGCTTTGGTTTTTACGGCCGTTTTTATTTTTTCTTTGATTTTAGTTTTAACTTTATCTTTCACTTTGATCTGAATTTTTTTATTTTTTTTCAGAGATGTTTTTGAATTGATCTTGGTGTTTAATTTGCTGGCAACTTTGCTCACTGCGAATCTCCTATTGCTGAAATTCTAGCTGAATAATCAGCGATTACACACCATAATAGTTATGACTGATTTGGTCATAACAAAGTTTTATTGAAACAACCCAGAAATAAGCTCTACGCTGCATTCAGAGGTGCACGTTGTCGAAAGTCGAAGTTTTTTTAGATCAAAATCAAATTAAAAATTTGAAATCAATTTTGAATCAATCCGAAGTCGGTATTCACTTATTGTTTGATCATAATTTAATTGTCGAAGTTTTCAAAAATGAAGCCTCAGAAAAAGATTTTTTCGAAGTCGATAACTTGAAAAAAATTCAAGACGATCTGATGACCCTTTTACAGTTTCATAATCTATCTGAGAAACAAGACTTTATTCGTAGCCTTTCGACAGACCGTCAACATTGCATTGTTCGCGCTTATTTTTACATTATTGAAAATAATTTGAAGCAATCACAAAAGCTGACACACTAAATATTTGCGTGCGCTACGCACACTCAAGCTTTCATCTGTACTGGCCGATATAGGGTTATGCGCTTTATTTTTTTTCTGACATTTTTTTATCTACAATGTACCTTTGCCGAATACAGAGTTTTCGTTTTAAAAATTGAAAATTCAAAAACAAAGGTCACAAAAACTTTAAAATCAACACTGGACCCCAATCAATACAAAACAATTTATTTACTGGGCGCAGACGAAACGATCAGCTATGTCGATACTTGGCGCTGCATGGGTGCCACACGTGACTTTAAAGCGATGTGCTCAGCACCACTCAGGCTGCCAGCGTCTGCACCTAAAATTGCCCCGCAAAACGTCCAGAAGAAGTCCTAATTTTTTACTTTCAAAGTCCCAACCTGAGACACAAATATAAATTTCTGCTAACGTTAAATAAACAACGTTTACAGGATGTGTGGCTTTATTATGGCAGAATCAATATCAAACAAAAATGCAGACAGGTCTTATATTCGCGAACTTCAGCAAGATAAAAACGCGCGCAAAAAAGAACTGGCCGAACAACAGCGCGAAGAAACAAAACAGCTGAAACAGTTTTACGCTGAAAAAAATAAAGACATCGATAACGAAACGGCCGATGCTATCAATCACATTAAAATGGATCAGTCGTCAGCTGATGGCGAAGATCGCCAAGCCAAAGTCGAAGATCGCAAGGCACAACTTGAAGAAAAACGTCTTGAGGCCGAACAAAAAGCCGAAGACCGCCGAAATGGCGTTTCACAAGCTTCTGTCTACAACCGCGAAGGCCGAATGCCCGCAACGGAAAAAAAAAGTCTAAAATCAGCCCAGACCTCTGATTCAGATTCGTTTTATAAAATTCTTGACCGTGGCAGTCAATTTGACGAAGCCCACGACGGATACTTTATCAAAGCCTATGCGCCTGAAAAAGAAAAAGACGATCTCCATGTTTCAATTTTAAATGACAAGGCCGTGATTTCTGGCAAACGTAAATTTCAAGATACAGCCACCGACGAAAAAAAAACAGTCAGCACAAACAATTTTCAAACATACAGAGAAGAATTTAAATTTGATCGCCCCGTCGAAGCCCATGGCATGACACGCGAACGTGATGGTGACTTTGTCAGGTTTTTTATTCCGAAATTAGGATCTGATAAGTTAGATAGCGAAGCTTAAATCTTTACAGTGAAGCTTAAGTTTAACAGCCTACTTCATGTAATTTGAAATTTCTTTCAACAAAAAATTTCTTTTCGTCGCAATATGATTTAAATCTAAAAATTGCTGTTCGATCATTTGAATAACATCCACAGATTGCGATGTTGAATCTGACATTTCGTTGTAAATGGCCATTTGAAATGAAGGTTGAAAATCCACATCGTGAGTTTCTGTTTTCGCAGTTTGTTGATTTTCAATCATATTTTCATTTCCATTTTTCATAAAACCTTCTTTTTTAAAAAAATATTTGTCACCATACGATGCTGCTTACTTATATTCGCAACGCAAATTATCTGAATCAACGCCCGCCAATTCTGTACGGTTTGAAAATGCAGCCAAATACGTTGCCATCACTGAACCACCGTCTTCACGGTGCTTTAAACCCAAAAAGTGACCCATCTCGTGTAACACGAGAGCTTCAAAACTGTAACCCGCAGAATTTTTAACAGTTGCATTTCCAGCCGTTGTTAGCTGCTGTTGATTTTCATTATAATATGAAAAATCAGCCGCATTGATTCTGATATCAGCTTCTTGAATCTCATCACCCGCCCAATAGACAGATGTTCGACCTTGTTCAGACTTTTTATCTGACTCCCAATTATTTAAAAAGTAAATACCATTTTTCTTGTCTCGACCTGGCAATGAAGATTGTGCAGCATTTTGCTGTAAATTTTCCTCAGTTAATTCAAATGCTTTTTGACCCAATTTTTTTTCCCAAGTTAAAGCCGCGCGATATATAGCTGATTTTAATTCAACGGGAACTGTCGATGAAATCTGAACCGCTACCGGTAGCTTTTGCTTCCAAGAAATTCTCTGCCCGTAGACATTTTGAACGAATCCACAATCAGATTCAGCCTTTGGCTGACATGACGACATCAGGCTGATAAAGCCTAAAGCTGAAATGAATAAGATAAATGATTTTAAATTTATTCTCACAATCAATTCTATTTCAATTCTTTGACCAACTTAAAACGTATATATTGATTCTGAATGTTTCAGTTTAAGACATTAAAATCAAAACGTCGACTTCAGCCCCAGAGTGTCAATTTTGTAGACGAATTAAACCCTACGACTTTAATAGAATTAAAAATGCAACCTGACGGCCGCTTTAGATTGTACACATTTAAATTGTGGATTGATTTCAATTTGCTGCAAATACTCACGCAGGACCATGGCTCCGCATTTTTTAAATTCAGTCGCATGCCGAACACCAATAAATCGCCAATGCCAAGGCTCGTAAATGTAACCCGTTTTCGGATGCGGTTTTTCATAACCAGAAACTGTCGAATACGGATAACTTAATACAAAACCAAATTCGTATGCATATTTTGAAAGCCATTCAAATGCCGGAGTGCTTTGCATAGCATAATCTAAATTATAACCCGAATATTTGATTCCACCGACAACGTATTCAGGAATATCCGTCACCAAATCAACAACCGTACCTAATTGATGTTCGCTCTGTCCTGGCAGCGCCGATCTGGTATTCACACTGAAAATCGCACGCTGTACGTCTTCGGATTTATTTGTGTCTAATGACGATGTTAAAATTTCTTTTCTTAATTTCGACACAAAAACTTTGCATTGCAGATTGTATGAACGATATGCCGAGTGAATAAATAAATCGATTTTTTCAGAACGTGCACGCGCCAATAAATTTATAATCTCTGCATAAGCATCATTTCGTAATTTTTCATTGATACCCGATTTAATAATGTCATCGCGATAAATTGGCGTCATCAACGCTGGGTCGATATCTGACAAATTTTCAGGTTCATAATTTGAAGCTAAACCTTCGGCTTTTGGTTTTCCGACCACAGATAATTCTGTGATATGCCTGTCTGAATTATTTGACCCCAAATCAATTCCACAAAATAAACACTCACGCGGATTTTCTTGTGAAAATGCGTTTGCCGTTGCAATTAAAATGATGAAACCAAAAACTTTAAACATCCACATGTAACACTGCGAAGCCTATTCCACAGTCAGATGTCGTATATACAAATTGAGCACAATCTGTTGAAAACTTCGTTTACACAGAGCTGCAAAAAGGCTTCATTATGAGACGTATAAGCTGGACTGTTGTATCAAAGCGACACTTTTTTAAGAGCGTTTTCTCGAATTTAACAAATGTGCCCCTACAAATTGGCTCCATATCAATTAACTCATTGAAATTATTGAATAAAAAAATTGGCAAGCCGCTTGCTAATGTATCATAGCAAGACAAACCTTTGCTCAACCACAATCGTGGTGATCACACCAGAGCGAAACCAAAGCCCACCTACAAAACTTCCTTCGCTGGAAGGGGAAAAAACCCCCGGTCTCCAGCTCGCGCGCCGTTTGTAAAAACACTCAAACTTCGCTAAACTTTTTGTACAAATATGGACATCACAAAAAGGAAAGCACAAATGAAAAAGTCACACATGAAAAATATTTTATTAATTATAGCAACAACTTCAACACTGCTTCTGTCGCTTTTCGCCTGCTCGTCAAACCCAAACAAAGCCGAAAAAATAGAAACAAAAGTCGACAACGCACAATCTATGAATTCTGAAACCACATTAGGAATCAAAGACGGCAACATGATCGTACAAAAAAAAGTCGACATGAACGAAGAACTTAGAAAATTACAATACGAAGTCTATGAATTAGAAGACCGCGTGTACGGCAATCGCAAATACGGTTCACTGGGTTTGTACGGCGTACTTCGCAATTGCAAATCAGAATTGGCTGACACAAAAAATGGTGGCGACGGAAAATTAATGTGGACCGAACCCATGGACCGCGTTTCTGACAAAGAAGACGAATTTAAAATCGGCATCGACGAATCCAATAAATTGGTTGCAGTCAGCGAAGAATTTTTAAATGATCGCATTGTCAGATTTCGTGGTTACAAAAAATTATTAAATAAACGCCAAGACGAATACGAAGAAAAAGTCGCTATCTGTAAAACCGAATTAAAATCAAAACAGAAATAATTTAAAAAATATAAGTTACCAGCCGTATGTTTCGTCACAGCCTCAATGAAAATGTGCAATTCAAAACCTATATCGACTGGTTTACATTAAGCTTTATGGCTGGCAACATCAATGCCGGTGGTTACTTGGCCTGTCGACAATTTGTTTCTCACGTCACAGGCTTTGCAACATTAGCAGGAATTTCATTTGAAAAAAATTTAACCACAGAGGCCTTGGCGTTGCTGAGTGTACCTTTGTTTTTCCTCATCGGAGTTATGATATCTGGCTTTCTGTACGAACGTTCACAGTCTTCTTCAAAAAAAATAAATTATGCTTTGACTATGGGGTTTACTACGTTGCTGATTGCCATCGTTGTTGTTGGCGGCAGCTTGGGTTGGTTTGGTCCCTTTGGCGAACCTTCAGAAATAAAAAATGATTTTTTACTTTTAGCCTGTTTGTGCTGCGCCAGCGGCTTACAAAATGGCGCCATTTCATTGGCGTCAAATTATTCAATACGCACAACTCATTTAACGGGAACAACAACAGATTTAGGATTAGGTCTGATTAAATCTATCAGATCAAAAACTAATAACCGTATGAACACTTTGCGATTGGCAACGATCGTTTCATTTATTTTTGGATCGTTCACTGCTGCGTTTATTTATTCACAATTTAAATATCTTGGTTTTTTAGTTCCAATGATTATTTCTTTATATTACACAGTGATTGAAATCATTAATTCAAAGAATTCTTATAAACCCGCTCATGAATTTCACTAATTTTATCTGACGAAAAAATATAGGGCTTGCCACACATTTGACATGTGATCTCGGGTTCCTCTTTTTTATCGACCATGTCTTGCAGTTCAGCGATTCCCAAAACTTCAAGCGCTGCTGATACACGATCTTCGGTACACGGACAAAAATACTTCGCATGCACATCATGATCCAGTTCTGTAAAATCAATTTCAGTCATGAATGGTAAAACTAAATCATAGGGTGCGCCACCCGCCATCAAAATTTTTGAAACGCTCGGTTTAAAATCATCGGCATTTCTTTGAATCAGATCGACAACTTTTTCATCCACACCGGGCATGACTTCGATAATGACTCCGCCGGCTTTTATGACTTTTCCGTATTCATCCAAATAAATTCCAAGCGATACGACAGATCTGGTTTGATGTGATTGATGCAGGTAATGAGCAATATCATCACCGATTTCTCCGCTGACCAATTCGACGGTTCCAAGGAACGGACTTTTTTGAAATGGCGTATGTCGCGACACCGAAAGTGTACCGTGACCTAAAGCTTCTTTCAGTAACAATGGATTTTTATAATCAGGTGGTTCGTAACTTGGGTTCGGAGTGTACGCACGAACATGACCTTCGTAATCGGCTTCGACGTAAATACTTTTCAATGAACCGTTGCCACGAAATAATAAACCGATTTTTTGTTTTTCTTTGAGTTGGCTTGCCAACAGCAATGCACCGATCATGGCTTTACCCACACCCATTGTTGCCACAGGCATCATTTTTTGCAGACGCTGAACTTCGGCAACTAATTCTGTCGCATCGATCGCGGCCATTCGAACTGTAAAATCATTTGAACAAAATCTGTGAATTTTTGACATTTGGTGAATATACCCGACTGCCTTATTTAATCAAAAGTTTCTTTTTTTTCTGACTCACATAAAAAATCAAATGCAAATATATTCATCTTCAGACCGATATACGACAGAGTTTGACGTATATCGATTCAAAGACACCATTGGCGCTCAACATATTGTATATAAAATATGAATTCAGTATATTAACAAAAATGAGACAAAAAAAATGATTCTAATTTTATTCCGTCATGGCCACAAAGGCCAAACTCCATTTCAAGATCCTGACCTGACCCCCAAAGGTTTTGATCAAGCACTTGATTTGATCGCACAAATTGAACAAGGCCTTTTACCAAAACCTACCCATTGTTGGTTTTCAGAAATGATTCGAACGAAACAAACGTTACAAAAAGCGATCGAAAAATATCAACCGCTATCAAAACAAAAATCAGAATTAAATGTTCGACGTCACACAGAAATGGCCAAAGCTTTTCATACACGAATTCAAAAATTTTGTGCAGATCTTGTATCAAAACAAAAACCCGAAGAAGTTCATTTTTTGTGTACACATTACGACTGGATCGAAGAAGTTTTAACTTTGATAAATTCAGATAAAGACCTTAATTCATTTGAATTTTCAAGCTGGTCACCAGGGCAATATTTGGTTTTCGAAATTGATTCGTCCGAAAAAAATGAACCGTGGAAAGTTCTGAAAAAAGGAGTTCTAGCATGACAACCGCAAAACCGAACACTCAAGCTTTTCTTTCACGAAACATCTGGGCCGTCGGTCGTAATTACGCTGATCATGCGCTTGAAATGAACGCTCCAATTCCGGATAAAAAAACACAAACGCCGATGTTTTTTTTAAAAGCTGGCAGCACATTATCAACGTCTTCAAAAATAAAATTACCCGCGTGGTCGGCCGAAATTCACCATGAAATCGAGCTTGCGTATTTGGTCGATGAAAATTTAAATTTTTCACATGTGACATTAGCCTTAGACTTAACTGCCAGAGATGCCCAAAATACAGCCAAACAAAAAGGCCAACCGTGGACACTTGCAAAATCATTTATTGATTCATGCCCCATCGGAAATTGGATTTCTTTGTCAGAAATCAGTGACCAAAAAAACTTAGACTTTGATTTATTAATTAATAATCAAACAGCTCAAATCGGAAGCTTTAAGGACATGATTTTCAACCCCTTAGAATTACTTGAATTTGTAAAAAATCATTTTCCGATTTTGCCTCACGACATTATTTTAACAGGCACTCCGTCAGGCGTCGGGCCACTGACTTCAGGCGACTCGCTCAAAGCCCATTTGTGGGACACAACCAGCGCGCATCAAAAAATATTGAATCTTGAATGGGATGTTCAGTAGTTGTTGAATCACCTCTGAATTTTAGGTTATATTTCTGGCTCTTAAAACAGGAGCCTTTATGTCTGTACAAAATTCGACTTCATCAAATAATACTCAATCCGCGACTCAAAATTTAATTCTCGCCAAAGGCGAAGACATTCTGAAAAGAATGGAATCACAAAGTAAAGTATCACTCTTTTCAAAAGATTTTTGGTACGGGTCCATCATGGACTGGAGCATGAAAAACGAAAAATTTAAAACCAACATGTTTCGCTTTGTTGACGTACTGCCATCATTAAATTCGGGCGACGAAGTTTCAACTCATCTGAAAGAATATTTTTCTGAAGGCGGAAAATCCGAATTGCCCGCAGTGTTTAACGTGGGCCTTGGATTGGGATCATTAGCACCAGGCTTAATGGCTAGTGCGATTAAAAAAAACGTGATGGGCATGGCAAAAATGTTTATCACTGGCGAAAATACAGCAGAAGCCTTAACCGTTTTAAAAAAAGCTCGTAAAAATAATCTGGCATTCACAGTTGATATCTTGGGTGAAGCGACTTTGTCTGAAACCGAAGCCGCCGAATATCAACGTCGCTACATGGACTTGATTTCGGGTTTGGCTGATGACGCCGCAAAATGGGACGATCACGCATTACTTGATTTTGATGCTGACGGAAAAATTCCAAAAATAAATGTTTCCGTCAAAATGACAGCTTTGTATTCGCAAATTAATGACAAGGACTGGAACAACACAAAACAAATTCTGAAAGAACGTCTGCGCCCCATTTTTAAATTGGGTATGGATAAAAATGTTTTCATCAATTTGGACATGGAACATTATGCCGTCAAACATTTAACAGTTGAAGTTTACAAAGAACTCATCAGCGAACCTGAATTAAAAAATTATAAATTTTTCGGTTGCGTTGTTCAAGCGTACCTTCGTGATTCCTTCGACGATGTCAAAGATCTGGTTGAATTTTCACGTGCGCGCTCTACTCCATTTACAATTCGCTTGGTTAAGGGCGCCTACTGGGACAGCGAAACGATCGAGGCAAAACAGCGCGGATGGAACACGCCCGTTTATTTAAACAAAGCTGAATCCGATGCGAATTATGAATTGTGCGCTAATTTTTTATTAGAAAATTACAAATGGATTCGCGTGGCATTAGCTTCGCACAACGTGCGCACTTTGTCTGCCGCATTGGTGAAAGCCGAACAATTGGGTCTTCCAAAAAACGCTTTTGAAATTCAAATGCTTTATGGCATGGCCGAACCCATTAAAAAATCTTTGTCTGATATGGGTTACCGCGTTCGCGAATACGCACCCGTCGGAGAATTAATTCCCGGCATGGCTTATCTGGTGCGCAGACTTTTAGAAAATACGTCAAACGAATCTTGGCTTCGCGGAAAATTTGCCGACGGTAAAACGTCTGCCGAATTAATGAAAGATCCCGCGATTGGATTGATTCCTACTCATCCTGATTACACTGCACCAAAAAATAAATTTGATAACGAAGCGATGTTGGATTTTGCTATTGATGATGTTCGCAAAAAAACTGAATCGGCATTGAAAAACTTAAAATCAAAATTACCCATTCAAATTGAACCGATCGTTGGTGGCAAAAAAATAACTACTGGCAGTACAATTTTCAAACGGCCGAACCCTTCACAAAATTCAGAAATTGTTTGCGAAGTTTCGATGTCTTCGACCGACATTGCAGAAACCGCAATGTCCAAAGCCCATGAAGCCTTTGCCACTTGGAAAAAAACACCAGCCACAACTCGTGCTGATATCTTAGATCGCGCCGCTGCAATCATGATTCGGGATCGTTATCAATTAATGGCCACACAAATTATCGAAGTTGGAAAACCGTGGGCCGAAGCCGATGGTGATATTTGCGAAGCGATTGATTTTTTAAAATATTATGCTCGTCACATGCGCGAATTAAATATTCCACTTCGCGTGGGTCATGCTCCCGGCGAAACCAGTCATTACATTTACAAACCACGCGGCGTCTGTGCTGTTATTGCTCCGTGGAATTTTCCGTTGGCTATTTTAGCAGGGCAAGTCGCTTCGGCCATTGTCACAGGTAATACTGTTGTTATGAAACCCGCAGAACAAAGTTCACTTGTGGCCTTAGGGCTTTTTGAAATTCTCAAAGAAGCCGGCCTGCCGGATAATGTTCTGCAGTTTTTACCAGGTTACGGCGAAGACGTTGGCGATTATATTGTGAAACATAAACACACGACAACAATCGCCTTCACAGGATCAAAAACTGTTGGTTTATTAATTCAAAAAAATGCAGCCGTTGTGCAAAACGGCCAACAACATGTCAAACGATGTATTATTGAAATGGGCGGAAAAAACGGATTGATCATTGATTCAGATGCCGATTTGGACGAAGCCGTTGATGCCGTTTTATATTCTGCGTTTGGCTTTTCAGGCCAAAAATGTTCAGCGGCTTCACGAGTTATTATTTTAAAAGAAGTTTACGAAAAATTTTCTGCACGCTTGATCGAAGCTGCAAAATCAATTCAAATTTCTTCGGCTGAAAATCCAATGGGATACTTCGGTCCTGTCGTGGACGAAGACGCTTTTAACCGATTGAATTCACAAATTTCAGAAGCCACACAAAAAAATAAACTCCTGTTCCAAGGAAAACCAACATTAGGCGGATACTTTGTGCCGATCACTATTTTTGGCGATGTGAAGTCATCAGATGCTATCGCTCAGAATGAATTCTTTGGGCCTGTGTTGGCATTAATTAAAGCCAATGACTTAACTGACGCCATCAACATTTTAAATTCAACCGAGTACGCATTGACCGGCGGAATTTTTTCAAGATCACCCGCAAACATCGAACGTGCAAAGCACGAAATCGAAGTCGGCAATTTATATATCAATCGCGGCATCACAGGTGCGATGGTCGATCGTCATCCATTTGGTGGTTTCAAAATGTCTGGTATCGGTTCAAAAACTGGTGGCCCTGATTATTTAAAGCAATTCATGGAACCCATCGTTGTCACCGAAAACACTATGCGCCGAGGCTTTGCTCCGGAAGAATTGAATTAGATTTTTGTTTCAACATTATATACACAAAACCTAAAATGAATCCAGTCAGCGCTCCGCCAATATGTGCGGAGTGCGCAACAGCTCCGCCAGCACCTGCCGCAACCCCGTTCGCATGGTACAATACTGACGTAAAATCAGAAATTAAATAGACAGGAAATAATAAATAGGCCGGCATATAAATGATTCCGTAACCATCTTTCATCGGAGAAATAAAATACGACCACTTAATATTTTTTTTATTTTCGACCACACACAAAAACGAAATCAATGCGCACAACGATCCACTGGCGCCGACCATCGCTATATCATTATTTTGTGCAAAAAATAAATAACTGATCCCCGCGCCAATACCACCGACAACATACACTAATAAAATCCATTCAGGATCAACTCGAGTAATTAATATATTTCCAATCAAAATTAGAAAAATCATATTCATTAATAAATGAACAAAACCAGCGTGCATAAATTGATATGTTAACCACGCCCATGGTGTCGTTGCTTCGGGGCCCAGACCAAATTTAAATTGTGTTGATTCTTGATATAAATTTTTTAGCTCTAAAATCATCTGTTTATTCTTTGCAATAGCTACAGCATCACCTTGAAATGGAAATTTTTGCGACCTGTCCCAAAATAATCTGTCTTTCAGAAACGATAACGAACCCTGATCGCTTGCCATCGATACGTCGACGCCTTGAGTCTGATCAAACATATTTTTTAATGTGTCGGCCTGAAACAATTGATTTTGCTTTTTGATTTGATTGTTTTTTTTGTCGTTTAAAAATTCTGGTGCTGACACAAATAAAAATACAATGATATTGATCAGAACCAAAAAAAATCCGATATGAAATTTTTCTTTCCACATTATTTTTTTTGTTTCTATGAAGACATCTCCGGGCAAAATCATAATTGATCAACTAACTTTAAAATATTTTCGATTTGATTTGGTTCAGTGACAGCGCTGCTTGCAGGTTGTCGATTCTTTGAACCTTTCAATTGGTTTAATTTTTCTGAAATCACAAACTTATTGATCGGTTTAATTTCCGCATATTTTTGAATTTGCGTTAGCGAATCCACGTGATTTAAACCTAATTCTTTTTCGCTTTCGTAAATTAAAACCGTACTCAACAGACCTGCTGAATCTGCTTTTGCTCGATCTAACAAAACCTCGAAATCCCCAGTTGCAAATGCTTTTGAATACGAACAGGCCTGCGCATTTTTATTTTGCGCACAAACTTGATGCAAATACAAATTTTCTTCGTCGTCATTTTTAGCCGTTAAATATTTTGCAAAATAAGCTGCTGATTTTAATTCAAGCTGGGCAAGATCTGAATAATTACGCCACAAAACAAAATCTGCTTCCTTATCCAGACATTCGTCAGACAAAACACCCAACAAATTTAATGCAGTCGCCACATTTAATCTATTTTCTTGTGTGACAGATTCAAGTTCTTTACAAAAATTTTGTTCTTTTTTGTATTTTTCGAATGTTAAATTTGACGACACAGTTTTCTGATAAAAATATTTAAAACTTATGACTGTCAACATGAGCACACAAAATGAAAACACACTGATGAATGCTGAAACATAACGTCGCTCGACCACACCCCAACTGAAATCACTGAATGAATGTTTAACTTTAGTTAAGACTGACGATTCAGTCATTCGCTCGTAAAAAGTGGTTCTTTGTGGATGATAAAAAACGGCTAAAAACGGCAGACCCAATAGCATCACAGAAAGCATAAAACCTAATTGCCTGATCCAAGCCTGAAAAAACAAGCTGGTATTTTTATTATCAAAATGAATGTAGGTTTTTGTAAAAAATTGGCCGGGGGTGCGGCTCATAAAAAAAATAGACAATGCTTGAATCACTGTAAATAAGAAAATAAAACCTACGCCAACTTGAAATAAAATTATATCGGCTTCAATCGATTTTTTTGGAAATTTTTTATATAATGATAATCCTTGCGAAAAAAGACTGACACAAAAAAAACTAATAATTGGCGTTAAAATAAAATAATCCAGCAGCACCGAAAGCATGCGCTGAAAAACACTGGCATGCTGTTTTAATATATTATTTTTGTTATCTTGAAAATCTGTTGAAATGTCCTGATAAACCATGCACCTGTATCGGCAGATTCAGAGAAAAAATATACAGTCAAAATACACAGACCTGTACAAAATTTAGGAAAAATTATTGAAAAGAAATATTGCGAACTAGACCCTTGTCTGTACGGTCAATTTGAACAGTTCCCGCAGCAGCACCCGACTGATCAAACAACTGAACTTGGTCTACGTCATTTGTCGTCTGAATTTTATAAGTCGCAAATTTTTTAATTTGATGGCCATATTTTTCAATGAAATCTTTTGTTTGAAATTGCACACCATTCATTGATGGCTGCAATTGCATTTTTTCAATTTGTCCTTGGCGCATGACAACGTCATATTGACCAGATAAATATTCATAAACCAATAAATCCTGCCAATTAGGCTTTACAGAAGCCTGTGTCGTTGTCGAATCAGAAAGCTCTTCAGCAACTTTTTGTTCCCATTTAATTTGTGGCGAAGAATTTCTCTCGCCAAAACTGGCGACATCACGATTTGAATCTTGTGATTCAAATCTTTGTACAAAAAAATAATGCGTGATAAATGCCGTACCCAAAACAAAAGCAAACGATAATAAAATTTTCTGTGTATTTTTCATCAAATCTCCAAACAGCAAAGGCGCACTAATGGCCTATACTCTATTTTGCCACATTATTTATTTTTTAGAATCTGATCCGCATCAAATTGGCCAAAGGTCTTGTTTTCCAATCGATTTAAAAAACACGATAAGAACTCAATTTTTAACTGGTGCGTGGGAGGCGAACGACAAATTGAGTATTCGGGTGATCTGCGTTATACACAAGAACACCTTTGTGTTCTTTGATGATACCGTACGAAATACTTAAACCTAACCCTGTACCATTACCTACAACTTTGGTTGTAAAAAATGGATCCATTATTTTCTCTGCAATTTTCGGAGGAATACCTGATCCGCTGTCTGTTATTAAAATTTGAATATCTTCACCAACAAGAACTTGAATATGAATCCACGCCTTTGGTTGGTTGTCGATCGCATCAATCGCATTATTTAATAAATTCAGTAATACCTGCGAAATTTGAGTAGGCCTGCAATCAATTATCACATCTGTAAATTCAAAAATTTCAAACTGGATGTTTTTTAATTTTATCCTTTCCGAAGAAATAGAAAATGTATCCGCAAATATATCTTTTAATGGAGTTTTAATAAATGGATCAGATTTGCCGTCGCGAGAAAATGTCTTTAAGCCACGAATGATCTGCGCAATACGATCTGCATTCAAGCGAATTTTTTTTAATTCAGTAAGCATCTCGGGCAATTGAATTGTTTTTCTTTCGATTTTACCAATTAATAACTCTGTTTTACCATACACAATCGCTAGTGGGTTATTAATTTCATGTGCGATACCACTTGAAAATTCACCTAAAGTTGCAAGCTTCGAAGCATTCATAAGCAAAGCTTTTTGGTCCGCATTCATTTTATCACTTGCATTTTTTATGTTCGTGGCATTTACAAAAAAACCAACGGACGCAAATAAACATATCCAGAAAAACGTCAAAACAATAAAAATACTTTTATTCAGTCTTAGAAAACTTCTGAAAATAAAATCTTTTTTTGTTTCAACAACAACCTTCCAATCAAGACGAGGAATCACTTCAAAGTATGTCAAAACCTCTCTCTGGTTTTCTTTTGGTAAATACAATGCGTTTTTTAAATCTGAAATTTTAAAATCAATTAATGCTATGTTTTTTTTATTTTTAATTTTTTCAAAAAGTTTATCTTTTTCAGGATGAGATAATAGGTAACCACCTCGAGATTCAATATAGATAACCTCTTCGTTGTGACCACCTTGCTGAAACCGCTCAATCTCACTGTCCGTTTTTTTATTTAATTCATCTGTAACTTTTTGCAGCTGCGGTAAAATCATATCCACAGAGATAACACCACTTATTTTTTTCTTCGAATCAAAAAAAGCATGGACATACGATACATACACAAGGCCAGTATCAAAATAAGGTTCGACATAAACGCCATTTTCTGGATCTAATAAGCCTTTTTTATACCAATCCTGCTCTGGATAATTATAGGCCTCAGTGTTCCATTCATAGGTCAAATCTATTTTTTCAGTCTCGTTCAACATACGATGGGCATACGGGCCAAATAATTTTTTGGATTTTTGAAATCCGTAGGGCTTAAACCAAAGTCCGACTCCATAAATTAAACTGGACGGTCCCGAACGAACACTCTCTGTTAAAAATTTTTCGATGTCATGTTGACTGTATTTTGAATTATTAAAATGATTTTGTAGTGTGCGGCTGAGCTGATCAGAAATTGCCGTATAATTTTCAATTTTTTGCACAAGAACTTTGGCTCGGGTTTTTTGATTTAAAATTTCTGAATCTAGTGTTATTCTGTACATTAAAATGTAATAACCCATTGCCAGTGCCGTAACGAAAAAACCAAATAATATAAATCCCATAATGGGCCACTTATGATTTTTAAAATCTTTAAATCCAAAACGGATTTTTTCAATCATCATGACCAAAATGTTTCGCATACTGTATATCTTATGCTCAAAAAAATGAAAATGCTTGAATTATTTTTTGATTTATAAAAAATGTTTCAAAATGAATGAATCCTCGAAATAAAAAAAAGACCAAGCATTGCTTGGTCTTTACTGA
>JAYTMM010000215.1:0-4994 GCA_043728555.1 Pseudobdellovibrionaceae bacterium | reverse complement strand
CGTCGATGGCTGAAAATTTGACTATGGCTGTAAAAGAAGAATTTAATGTTCTTCCGCAAGGCGTAGAAGGCGTTGATGAGGGCCGGTGGGTTGTTGTTGATTACGGCGCACTGATCGTTCACTTATTTTATGATTTTGTTCGTCAGGAATACAATTTAGAAGAACTTTGGACGGCTGGATCAGAAATCGAAGTGAAAGATTCTAAAATTTAGAGTTCAACAATTAAAATCAAATTAAAAATAAAAAATGAAAACAGTTCTGTTTGATTTTAAAACTTCTAAAGAGGCTTGGTTCGATGAAGCAAGCCTTGTGTATCACAAAAAAATAAATGCGTATTGTGAATTTGAAATCCATCATTTAAAAACTTTAAAACAAAGCCGCGATGATTTATCAGCTAAAAAAAAATTTGAAGAAGATGAGCTTTTTAAAAAAATAAATTCAGATGATTTTGTTATTTTGTTTGATGAAATGGGTCGCGATTTAACGTCGATCGAATTTTCAAAGCAAATTGAAAAAATTGAAACTAGTGGAAAAAAAAGAACTATTTTTATTATTGGCGGTGCCTACGGCGTCACTGAAAACGTAAAAATGAAAGCGAATTTAAAAATCAGTTTATCTAAATTAATTATGAATCATTTGGTCGCAGAAGTCGTCGTTCTGGAGCAGATTTATCGCGCTCATACGATCATAAACCGGATTCCGTACCACAACATCTAATAAATCAAATATAGGCTGGATGACAATGGTCAAAGTTTTGCAATTAGCCACTGCATGCATATTATTTTTGAATCAATTTTAAAAGCCGTCGAGTGCCCAGTTTGTTTAAAATGCGGATCTTATTATGTACGTAATAATTATTTTTGTGCTGCCTGTGGATTCAATTTTATACAAAATTTTACAAAACTACGCCAACATATTTACAATGACACCCTAGCTGTAAATTCTTTTTTATGTTGGGAAAAATTTGAAAGCGATTCGTGCTCGGAGCTAGTTTATTTGTTAAAAACCAGATCCAGTCAAAGCGCGTGGTGTTGGTATGTAAATATTTTTGAAAGCGAAATCTGTGATCTAATTCGACCAGAAAAAAATTCAGTTTTAATCGCTGTTCCGGGTTCAAAAAAATCATTTCATACAACCTATTTTACAAATGAAATCCAACGCCTTACGGGTTGCGAGTCGTTATTTGCTATTCAAAAAAAGCCAAATGCAAAACCGCAAAAGTACAACAGCGTGAACGATCGCTCCTTAATTGAATTTGAAATAAATGAAGAATTTACAGAGTGCTTGCTGTCGGCGGACTGGATATACTTGATTGATGATATTGTTACGACAGGTTCAACGTTGATCAATATCCATAAAACACTACAAACGTTTTTATTGATCAACGGCAAAACCACTGTAAATATTTCGGCACTAACGCTGTTCTACCGAACTTAAATTCAACGATGTGCTTCAGTAACGTCTTGTTGTTAATCTGCAAAACTGATATAATTCGGCCATATGAAAATCAGTTTAATCGTTCTTAGTTTTGTCTGTTATAGCTTGGTATTTGCAAAGCCAAAGCACGCAGTTAAACCCAAAGATAACGAGTCCGCCATTAGCCAAATATTAAAAAAATATTCTAAAGCAGCAGGTATCCGCGCGCAGTTCGTAAAAACTGATTTTAAAAAAACACTGGGCATAAAAAAATCTTCAACCGGCGAACTGCAGTACGCATCGGGTAAAATAAATGTTTCAACCATGAGCGATAAAAAAGTTGAAATCATTTACAACGGTAAAAACCTATGGGTTATTGAATACCCAGATTTAGATTTCGACCCCAAAGGCAAGCGCAAAGTCACAGAAATTGCCGACCACAAACCAGCATTGGCACAACAGTTGATTAATTTATTTCAAGAGCCCACAGATTTTCTGAAAAATTTCAAAATTATGTCAGAAAAAGAAAATGGCAAAATGAATACTGTTATGTTCCAGTCAAAAGATAAAGCGATCCAAAATTTTGAAGTTGAATTTAATACTGATAAAATGCTGATAAATTCAATCCAATTTGTCGACGATGTGCAAACTGAAACACATTTTGAATTTAAACAGACAGAATTTTTAAAAAAATCTACAGAAAATATATTTGAATACAAAAGATTAAAAAATGACGAGGTTATGTAATGAACAATCAAGACAGTAATTTAACATCTACGCCGCTTAAAAAAGTACACTTCATCAGCTTGGGTTGCCCCAAAAATCTGGTCGATAGCGAAATTATGGCGGGAACATTAATGCAAGATGGTTTCGAAGTTGTGTCTGATCCCGAGGGCGCGGATACGGTTGTTGTTAACACTTGTGGTTTTATCGAAGATTCTAAAAAAGAATCTATTCAGCGAATATTAGACATGTCTGAATTAAAAGAAAAAGGACAGATTAAAAAATTAGTTGTCGCAGGCTGCTTAACGCAAAGATATAAAGATGATTTAGTTGAAGGTTTACCAGAAGCAGATTTATTTGTTGGTTCGGGCGAATTTCAAAATATTTCTAAGATCTTAAAAGATTTTGAAAAAGGCGAAAAAAAGAAAACGTTTTTTAATTTACCAACGTACTTACAAGAAGCCACTACACCACGAGTAAACTCGCAACCGCGACATCGTGCCTATTTAAAAATTTCTGAAGGCTGTATGAAGCGCTGTGCATTTTGTGCGATTCCGCTCATACGTGGAAATTTACAATCACGAACAATTACAAACGTTGTTAACGAAGCCAAAGTTTTAGTCGCTGGTGGCGTTAAAGAATTGATTGTCATCAGTCATGATTTTACGGATTACGGATGGGATCTGCGCAAAAAAAATAATGAAAATATTGAATCACCGGTAGAGTTATTAAAAGCCTTGGCCGACGTCGATGGCGCTGAATGGATTCGTTTATTATATTTGTACCCAGACGGTATCAACGACGAAATGATTCAATTGATGAAATCAAATCCAAAATTTGTGAAATATTTCGACATGCCATTACAACATATTAATAACCAAGTTCTAAAAAGCATGAATCGCAAAATGACTCGTGAAGAAATCAGCGAAGCCTTAAATAAAATCAGAACAAATATTCCAGATGCAGTAATCAGAACACAATTTATTGTCGGTTTCCCTGGTGAAACCGAAGAACAGTTTGAAGAATTATTGGCATTTATTTCTGAACAAAAATTTGATCGCGTTGGTTGTTTTCAATATTCTCCCGAAGAAAATACTCCGGCAGGAAAAATGGATCAGCAAATTGATGCGGCTACGAAGCAACGCCGACATGATGCCGTTATGCAAGTTCAGCAAAATATTTCGCGCGATAAGCACAAATCTTTTATTGGTAAAACAGTTCAAGTTTTAGTTGAAGGATACAGCGAGGAAACAGAACTTCTGTTACAAGGCAGAACTTCGCAGCAGGCGCCGGATATTGACGGTGTTGTTTTGATTAACGATGGTCAGGCGAATGTTGGCGACATGGTCCTTGTTAAAATTACGGATAGCATGGAATACGACCTTATTGGAGAAATTGTTGAAACAGTTTAATCATCTAATTTGTTTTGAGCTTTCAAAATACAGCGCATGTTTTGAAATAATGAATGAAATAAAAAGCAGTGCAGTTATTACTGTTTTTGAGATCAGTCCGACACCATCTGGGGGCATTTTAATTTTAACTGCACAAAACAGTGAACAATGTGTTCAATTCTATAAAAAACAAAAAGAAAAACACTGCTCAACGATTTTAGATTCATGTCTGGTAGAAAATATTAGCGTTGAAATTTTAAACGCGTACTTAAGCCAAAGCAAACCCGTAGCCATTTCAAAATTAGGTTTTTATGAAACAAATTCGGTATCAGCTGCATTTGGATTTATCCAAGACGCCGCCTCAAAAGGCGGTCAGATTGTTGATTTTCGTGTGATCAGGTCGATACATAATCGATGTATCATTGTTTTATCTGGTGACTTAAAAAATATAAATTGCATTCAGATTAATCAACCAACGGAACAAGTTATTAGCTATTTTCAAATTTTAAAATAATTCTTTAGCTTTGCATTTTTGAATTTCGTCATAATAATTTTTTGCTAATGGCGATTTTCTTTCTTCTAAAATTTTATGTGATTTTCTCATTTCAAGAGTGTCTTTTTGACCCAATGCACAGGCTTCTTTAAAATTAACAAGGGCGGCATCGTATTTTTTGTCTTCAAATTCGGCCAACGCCAGACCCAGCTGAGCGCGATATGAAGCTCTATTTAATTCAATAGCTTGATTTAAATATTCAATCGTTTTTTGTCGTTCCTTTTTTAAAAAATGCAGTTCTCCTAAACAAGTTAAAGCGAATTCTGATTTTTGTTTTTTTAATGAATTTTCGAAATTCAGCTGGGCTTCTTTGAAGTTTTCGCGTTCGCGGTGTGAAATACCCAAATAAATTTCAGGCAAATGATTGGCTGGATTTTTTTTAGCTGCCTGCAAACAGTTTACTTCGGCATCTTTGTGATGAGAATCCAATGTATAGATTTCACAAAGTTCGATGGAATAATCTGATTTTTTATTTTTATTTTGTAAATCGATATATATATCTGCGGCTTCGGAATAAAATTGCAGTGTTTTTTTTATTTGTGCCAATTTAATTAAGGCTCGATTCGCCGCGGGATTTTCAATAATAAATTTTTCAAGTTTAGATATAGCAGAAGCAGATAATTTTTTTTGTACACTAAATTCAGAGGTCCAAATAATTTGGTCTTCGGCAGATAAGTTTTCAGAATATTTTTTAAAGACATCTTCGGCTCTTTTATAATCCTTGGCTGCTATGTATTCTTTGATTAAAGCGTTCATTGCCGCTGTATCTGCAGAATTCACAACTATTTTTTTTTCGATTAAATCGATGCGACGTTTTTTTTGTTCATCAGTAAAAACGGATCTTTCATCAAAATCATTTTGTCTACAATAGGATTGATATTCGGCATATTTGGCAGGTGGTGTGGTCTGGC
>JAYTMM010000214.1:0-9395 GCA_043728555.1 Pseudobdellovibrionaceae bacterium | reverse complement strand
TTAGTCATACAAAGTTAACTTCAAATTGCATGCTTGTTAAATTGAATATACAGAATTTAGCCAACTGATTTTTTTAAAATGACAAAAAATTGTCAGACTGTGTATATATTTAAACTATTTTAAGTATTTTTTTAAACGGTCTTTGGTTAATGGAACATAGCAAAGCGCAAGGCTTGTCCAGACAGCAACGCTAAAATAAAGTGACATCCACGGAATTTCATCTTTCCAGCTTTCTATGTCATGCGATACAATCCATCGCGTTTGCAAATCGTGAATTCCTTCAGAAAATGAAAGCAGTGCTTTTCCGCTCAAGTTGTCGGCTTGCAGCCGGTGAAAATACATCGGGACGTCAACTTTAATCATAAATAGAACATACAAAGCTGTGCAAACGATAGACAATGCGATCACAAATTTAAAAGCGCTTTTAAATTTTGGTAATAAATTGATAAGGCAAATTAAAATTAAAAAATAAGTTAATGCCCATGTTGATTCTTCAATCATGTTTCCAAAGTAATGTGTACGAATGACGGCGTACCAAGAAAAACACTCGGCAATAAAAATCAGCGGAAAAATTAATTTTGAAATTTGTTCAACAAGTTTAGACTGCACCAATTTTGAAACTTGATTCAAGACAATCGCCCACTGGGCGACGAAGGCAAGTTCTGCGATTGTTGCAATCGATCGACCTATAAACACACTGGACATCCAAGTATCATACAGACAAATTCGTTGAACATCGGCCCGAGGTAAAAAGGATCTAAATGCACAACCTAGTACATACAATAGTGACAACCAGACAACAGATTTTGTAAAAAAACTATTTTCTGCAAAATAATTTTTTGAAGACAAATATTTATGCGTCCAAATCCAAAAGCAAATATTAAAAAAACTAACCGTGATTAAAAACACCCACCAAAATGAAACAGGGTTTGACCAACTTAACCAATTTGCAAATTCAAAAAACATAGATACTCCTAAGCAGGCTTAAAATACTATATATAAAGAGCATGCTATGTTAAGATTGTGTCAGGTTAAAATTTCGCACCAGCTCCTAATAAAAACCTAACATGATTTCTGAAATTTATTTGTTTACGTTGCAAAAAATAAAGATTTGCAAATAAGCAAAATAAACAAAGGAGACACGTTTATGAAAAAAATGATTATGGCGGTTTTATTGACTGCAGCGACGACGGCATTTGCTCAAGTTAAAGTGAGCATTTCAGGTTCTGATACTTTAGGCGGAGTCATGACAGATGCAATTATTGCAGCTGGTATGAATCAAAAAATTGCTTACACAGGCGGCGGCAGCGGTGTCGGCGAAAAAGCAATGGCTAACGCCGAGATTTCAATCACAGCGATGTCACGTGAATTCAAAATTGAAGCGATAGATCTGGCAAAAACAAAAGGCATTGTCCCAGTGGGTCATGTGATTGCTTTAGACGGTATCGGTATTTTTGTAAACGCATCAAATCCAACGGCGTCTTTGGATTTCGTGACATTATCAAAAATTTTTACATGTGATATCACATCTTGGAATCAGGTTCCGGGATCTGGCAAAAATGGTCCGATCAAAGCGTATCGTCGCAATGATCAATCTGGAACAACAGATACTTTTAAACATTTAGTCGGAGTAAAAACTTTCGGCGCCTGTGTTACTGTTGTGAATGAAACGGCAGATATCGCTGACGTTACAGGTAACGATGCGGATGCAGTTGGTTATGCTGGTTTAAGTGCAATGAACACAAAAAATCGTACTCTTGCAATTGCTCAAAAAGCGGGTCAGTCAGTTGTTTTACCAAACACAACAACAATCCGAAATGGTTCATATCCATTATCTCGTAAGCTTTATATTTATGAAGCAACGGGTTCTAAAACAGCTGCAGGTGTTGAACAGGAATTATTAGGATATTTATTAGATCGTTCATTCTTGGACCCTATTGTTCAAGATCATGATTTCGTAACAATCGATTAATTATTTTTAGATGCTCGAAATTAGCCCTTATTTTTCGAACATGAAATTAGCTCTAAACAGAAAAGGTTTTAAATCTTTTCTGCTTTTTTTCGTTTCTATATTTACGATTTCTTTAGTTGGCTGCGGAAATAAAAAAATCGAAGATGTTCCTGTAACGGTCAAAAATTTACTTTGTAAACCAGCCAACAAAGTTTTTAGTTACGATGAAATTATTTATCAAGGTCAAAGCGGCAGTAGCAGATTGAGCTTTAGCGATATTCGTGAAAATATTTTTTCATCATGTATGAATTGTCACATGGCTCCTTCAAGCAGCGGAAATTTTATATTTATTGATTCTTACAAAGGGGAAATTCGAACTATTGCGGGTAAGACCGAATTTTATCCGGGTTATTTTGAAATAGCTGAAAAAGTTTACGAATATTTAAATCACACCGATGACAACAAGCGAATGCCTCCAAAGGAGCGCAGAGAAAAAAATCCAGAATTATTTTTGAAAATATCTGATCAAATGAATGCTTGGATTCAAAATGGAAAACCGAATGGTAATTTTAGTTTATCTACGTCTGGTCCCGTCGTAGACCCAATCAAGCAGCCTCGTTCACAAAGCAGTGATCTTGGCGACTGTACACCGTCAGCAAAACTGATTGGTTTTGATTATAAAAAAGATCGATTTTTTGAAAATGCTCAAAAACTTCCGAAAGATTTATCAGAGACAGATTTATTTTCTTTAGACGCCTATGAATTAGCAAAAATGGGAACGATTGCTTACAACGTTGAATACCCACTTTGGGCAGATAACAATAACAAAGGTCGATGGATTCATTTGCCTGTTAAACGCGAATTATTATCATATAAAAAACAAAAAGTTTTTTTTAATACGACAACAAAACAACTTGAGGTTCCTGACAACACACGATTTTATAAAACATTTTATAAAAAAGTAAAACAAGCTAACGGAAAATTTAGATATCGCAGAGTCGAAACGAGATTGATCGTTGTTCGGACACCATGGGAAAAATCTTTATTTGGATCTTATAAATGGGATGAAACTGAGCAAACTGCTACTTTAGTTGAAGTGCCATATCGTGACGGCAGTGGTTTTAAAGATATTATTTTTAAAGTGCCTGTTGACGATGTTACTGGTGCCGAGCGTAGTTATGCTATTCCAGGACAGCAACGTTGTATGGATTGCCATATGGGCGCTGCAGGGAAAAATACGGTCTTGGGTTTTTCAGCAATTCAATTAAACCGTCGAAATATTTTTGAGGCCGGTCGTGAAGAACCTATTTCTGAAGCTGAAAAAACACAAATTCAAAGATTTATAGACTACGATATGTTCGATTCTGCTCCAGCAGCAGATCAGTGGCCAAAACTTGAAACTGAAGGATCGGTTCGTCCACAAAACGTTCACGAATTGCGTGCGCAAGGATACATGATCGGCAATTGCGCCCACTGCCATAATCCAAATGGTTTAGCATTTACAAAAGAAAACGGAATTAATCTTGATCTGACAGCAGGTTCCATTTTTCAATTTAATACAAAAACAAAATCAACACAAATTCCTTCGCGATTGATTGTCCATCAAAATGGTGATCTTGATCAAAGTCACATTTATCGAAAAATTTCTGATTCGTCAGCGCAATTGGGAATGACAAGTCAGATGCCGATGAATACTCCGGGCAGTCCCGATTGCAAAGCTTTACGGCTGATTGGAAAGTGGATTCGCAGTTTCGAAGGCGAAGTCGCCGCTGATTTATGGGAGCCAGCTTGTAAAAAAGAAAATGAATTCAAATGGATTGACCAAGATTTTACGATTGCTGATGATCCAAAAAATTATACACCCAAACGTTCAGACTGGAATGATACGAAATCAGGAATGTCTGAAAAATTTAAATCTTTATTTATCACGCCAGAATTACAAAGCGCATTTTCAAAAAAATATGCTGTGGGTTACTGGAGTAAAAAAGATATTTGTTCATTTCCGGACGTTCAATTGTCTACCGATAACATTCGTCCATGGATGCTGCGCGGATCACAACCCAAACGACCTTTCGGGGAAATTTATTCTACAACACCAGGTTCATGGTATTATCGAACGTCCTGCATGAAGTGCCACGGTGAAAAAGCAGACGGAAATTCAAGTCTAGCGCGCGGTATTTTAACGTGGTCTGGCGGTAGTGTGCGTGTTGCAAATTTCATGAGTGGCTTGTTTGGTGATAAGAACGAAAATTTAAAAAAATTTATTACTGGCGAAGGTGAAAATAAAAAAAATTATGCTCCTAATTATTTAGTTTGGATGGCCATGGAAGGCACTCGTGTGCAGTTTCCACCTGAATTATCTAGCTTTTTAGGAAAGCATGGTGGGCAGATGCTGAATCAGATGCGTGACAAATGTATTAATCAAATTTCACCGAACAAACCGTCTTCATCTCAATTTATGGATCATGAAATTTTTGAAAAAATTTGTTTTGTAAATAATTTAAGTAAAAATGATCCGGCGATCAGTTTTGATTCTTCAACAGGCAAACCAAACAATCCTGTCATTTTCGAACAATGGGCTGATCGCGCAGCGTACAATATTGGATTTTCTATTTTTGATTTCTTAAAAGAAATGAGCCAAGGAAACTCTTTACCAGGGAATGACCAATGCGAAATTGTATATCCAAAAAAATAAATGCGCTGATTATTTTGTCTGTGCTGTGCTTGCAGTCATGTAATTACAGAACGGTGCAGGGCTCGTCAAAAAAACAAATCACTCAAGAAGACGTTAATATTTTTGAATTAAACAACAACTATGAAAGTGTCCGTGACATCGTGATTTCGAATCAGTGTTTGTATTGTCATTCTGCATCAGGTGGCAACAAAGGAAATTTAAATTTAGAAACGTACGCAAATATAAAAAATAATTTAAATCAAATCATATTTCGTGTTCTAGAAAAAAAAGATATGCCAGAAAGTGGATTGTCTGAGGCGGATTATCAACTGATTAAATTATGGCTTGAATCAGGAGCTCCAGAAAAAAATAATTCAAATGGTGTGAATAAACCGATCACAGGCCCACTTGATTGGACCAAAATAAAAAATCAAATTTTTGTAAAAAATTGTTTGGACTGTCATTCTGGCGAAAAAGCAGATGCAAATTTAGATCTGTCGAATATAGATAATTTTAAATTAAATTTAACCAAAATTATCGAACGAACAATTGTAAAACAGGATATGCCGCCTGAACCTTATTCGGCTTTAACATCAAATCAGCGACAGGCTTTGCTGAAATGGATATCGCAGGGCTTCCCGCCGTGATTTTATTTTTCATGTTTTTGTTTTCAACAAAAATTTGTGCTTATCCACAATTTTTCACACAGGATTCAGCGCGCTGCTTAAAATGCCATACATCTGAAAATGGCCATGGCTTTCTGAATCCGAATGGAAAAGTCTTTGCTATTGAACAATGGGCTGAAAATAAATCTAAATATTATCAAATTGATTTACCTGCAGGATTTAATCTGGGTTTGCGTACAAAGCACCAACAAAGTTTTTATCAATCAGACTATGTCAAAGAAGCCAAATTCAAAGATTTGAGCACTGAAATCAGATCTGAATTTTCTTGGAATCAGCTACGATCTTATTTTTCAATTGCTCGATATAATCCCACAGAAACTGACATTTCATTCAAGGATTATTTATACATATCAAATTTATACATTTCGTATGATGCCAACTCTTATCTAAAAATTAAAATCGGAAAATACTTTTTAGATTACGGTTTTGATCAAATGAATTTAAATTATGATCAAAATGATTATTCAATGAGCGGTGTCCAAAAGGGTCAGTCTAAAAATCAAGCCACCATTTTTTATGCTCAAGACAAATATGAAATTATATTTTCTAAAATTCTCAGTCGTGCGAATTACAATCGACAATTTGTAGAAGACGGATATTTTTTGAAATATACATATATAGTTTCTACCGAAATGTTACTGGGTATTAATTTTTTTAAAACGACAGTTAAAAATATTTTAGAAAATAATGAAGACCAAATATTGCAAGGAATATTTGGAATATATAAGCCAGATTCTGTGCAAACATATTTATTCCAAGTTGACCAAAATGTTAGTGCTACAAATAAAAAAGGCATTTCTGTTTTATTCAGACCTAGCTATGTATTCAAAAAAGGTCATTTGATGACTGCAGCACTTAAATATTTGAACTATGACATTGAATTGACGGATCCTAAGTTTCTTGAAGTTTCATTCGGGTATCAATATTTCCCCTTTGCACAATTTAATATTTTTGCAAACTATAAAAAAACAGCAAACACAAATCTGAACACTTTTATAGATGATCAGAGGTCTGATTCTATCAATTTGGATTTTAATTTTTTAATGTAGGAGTTTAAATGTTTAAATGTGTATGTATTTTATTTTTGAGCGCGCAGATTGTCGCTCAAGAAAATGCTGTAAAATCTGTGGTTGCAAGCTCGGATCCATCAACTGCACTCGAGATTCTAAATGTAGTGCAAACTGTAGTAAATCCGCCTGTTGAAAAAAAGGCTGATTTTTTAAAATCAGCTGAACTTTTTGGTGACTTAAGATATCGCCAGCAAAATTTAAAAATTGGTGAAAACCAAGATCGACCTGTTCAAAGACTGATGTTTCGCGTAGGTCATGCTGTTCAAGTTCAAGACGATCTTAAGTTAACGTACAGGTTTATGACGGGGACATCTAATGTCAGTGGTAATAATACGTTGGGCGACGCGAAGGCTCCAATGGCTCCCCGACAATCGATAGGTTTAGATCAAGCTTTCGGTAATTATTCACCGTTGAAGAATTTGAATTTATTTATCGGAAAAATGCCGCAATTTTTCACGACAGCAGGTAAAAATCAAATTATTTTAGACCGCGATATTGCATTAGAGGGATTGGGTTTGCAGTTCAAAGAAAAATTTTTAGAAAACAAAATAAATATTCAGCTGAACGCAGGTTCATTTGTTGTTCGTGAAAAATATGACGATACTTTTGGTGAAGATCTGACGGACTCGAATCTAAATGTTACACAAATTATTTTATCAACAGAAAAAAATGAATTTAAACTAAATATCGGATATGGAATTTTTAGCTATACTGCGATCAAAGACGATAAACCCGCAAGTTATTTAGTCGGAGCGACGACTGCAAAGGGAAATACTCTTGATCTGCTGGGAAATTATCAATGGCAATATGAAATAGTGCAGAATATGGTCGAGCTAAAATGGTCTCCTAAAATTTTTGAAGTTTCACTATTTGCAGAAAATATAAAAAATTCTGCTGCAGATAATTTAAATACAGCTCAGCTTTACGGAGCCGCGCTGGTTTGGAAAAAAATAACAGTTTCATATATAAACCAAAAAATTGAAAATGATGCTGTCATGGCAATGTACACAGATTCTGACTTTAGTGATGGCCAAACAAGTTCAGAGGGAACAATTTTATCGATCAGTTATAAATTTAACAAAAATGCAAGCTTAGGATATTCTGAGTACAAAAATAAACAGTCTATTGATACTATGCCGGTGGATTATCGCCGACGGCACGTTGATTTGACTTTGAGTTTTTAACAAAAAACTTTAACTGCTGTGTCCAAAGTCTTGTGGATTCAATCTGTGTTTCAACTTCAGAGGCTCTAAAGCTTTGGCCCCATTCAAAGGTGACTGATTTATTTTTAATCTTAAACAAACTCATCAAAGAAGAAAATAATTGATCATCGCCAATATAAGCACATTCGCGCTGATGCGAATAACGGATGCGAAATGGTTGAACATCAGTATTCGTAGTTTTTGCAATTTCAAACAGACCTTTTTTCCAAACTTTTTCTTCATTTAATGTTGTCGTTCCCGATGGAAAGGCGGCTATTTGTAAAGTTTTTGAGGATGTATTTAATATGTTTTCAATTTGCAATCGGGTGCCTTGACGTGAAGATTTCGAATCGCGAACAACGAACAGTGTTCCGATTCTTTTCGCGACAGAACCAATCAGCGGCCATTGACTGACTTCTGACTTTGCTAAAAAAACAGATTCAGGGTGCGCTGCAAATAAAACTAAAATATCTAAATAGCTGATATGATTGCCGACAAGAATTAATTTATTCTTTAAAATGGGATGGCCTGTGACTTTGATTCTAAAACCTAGAATACTGAGCGCTTCGATCGAAAATTTTTGCTTTAATATATTGATATTATTTTTCTTATGAAAAGATTTGAAATAATAAACAAGCAGACGAAAAAATATATAACTGGTTTTCAAAAAACCTATAAACATAAAATAAGAATGTATTTAATCCGTTAATTTCACAATTTAAGATTGTGTTAAGATGATTCGCTTAACACAATCCTGACTTCGCGTTCCACAAAACTCGTGTTTGAATATTCTTACATAACACGGAGGTCGCATGGTCACAGCAGTCATTGATAGCGTCATTCAAACCAGCCAGATTTATTTAACTCAGTTGAATAAATGGAATAACAAAGCTGATCTTCATATTCAGATGGGTCCCTATGTTCTCAAGCTGGCACAGACAAAGTCTGAGGTTTTAGAGTGTTTTAAATTGCGCCATGAAGTTTTTTGTAAAGAAATGGCGGGGCGAACAACGCGCACGGGAATGGATTACGATGAATACGATTTGTTCTGTGATCACTTAATTATTGTTCACGAAGAATTCAATGAAATCGTTGGAACATATCGAATGAATTTTTCAGATACTGCAGAAAAATTTTATACAGATTCAGAATTTTATTTGTCTCAGTGGATTTTAAAACAAACCGACCCATTCATTGAACTGGGCCGCGCCTGTATTCATGCCGATCATCGCCGCGGAATCGTTATATCACTTTTGTGGCGTGGTATCGCAGAATATATGAAAATGATGAACGCTGAATTATTGATCGGTTGTTCAAGCGTTAAAGTGACCGATGCCAGATCGGCTGCCTTAATTTATAAATATTTTGAATTGAATAATAATCTAAATTCAGAAATTTTTTCAGTCAGAAATAAATATGAAATGGAAGACTTCATATTTTGGCTGATGATATTTTCACAAGGTTTAACGCCGCAGCAAGTAACAGAGGCTGAAGATAAAATTCCTTCGCTGCTGAAGTCATACATCAAAGCCGGAGCTAAAGTGGCCAGTTATCCGGCCTATGACAAAGACTTTAATTGCATTGATTTTGTAACGATACTTGAGCGAAAAAATTTAGATTCTAAATTAGTTCGAAAATTTAATACTTAATTTTTTGATTTAAGTATTAAATTCTGATTTTATTTTATTCATAATAGGTACTGATTGCTTTTTGTTCGATATCAGTTTTATTTTTGGGATCAATCTGGGTCCAGAATTGATTAGAAATTAATGCATGCAATAAAAAATCAAACAGAGGGCGGTGCCTTCGTAA
>JAYTMM010000213.1:0-5094 GCA_043728555.1 Pseudobdellovibrionaceae bacterium | reverse complement strand
AAAGACATGGTTGAAATGAAAGGTATGAAAGCGCTTTCAATCTCTAACACGAAGGCGAACAAAGACGAACGTCATGAATTACTGACTCAGATGATGAATATTTTGCCTCTCTCAGAAGCTCCGCTATTTGATACTGAATTATATACAACCGAAAGCATGCGAAATTTAGCCGAAGAAATTATTCGTGAAAAATGTTTTGAAATCTTAAATTTCGAAATTCCATATCAACTGGCAGTTCAAACACGAAAATTTGATGAAGATGCAAAACCATGTCCGAAACTTTATGTCGATATTTTAGTTGCACGTGATTCGCATAAACCTATCGTCGTTGGTAAAGGCGGGGCGAATATTAAAAAAATTGGCGAAGAATCCCGCGCTGAAATTCAAAAAATGATGGATGTTCAAAAAGTGTATTTAGAATTAAACGTCGTCGTTAAAGACAATTGGTATGAAAACAAAACTACAATGAAAGAATTAAAATATGTCACAAAATCTGAATAACTCATTCATTGATGCCGCCAAGGTTGCTATCATAGGTCGCCCGAATGTTGGCAAATCAACTTTATTTAATATCCTGACGGATTCACGAAAAGCGGTTGTTAAAAACCTCGCCGGTGTGACTCGTGATATTATGCTTGAACCCGTAAATATCTGGGGTAAATCATTTGATTTAATTGATACGGGTGGTGTCACTGAAGCTAGTGATATTTTTTCAAAAATGATCAAAGAACAAGTCGTTGAATTTTTATTCACTGTTGATTTCATTGTTGCTGTGATGGATGGCCGTGCAGGACTTTTACCTGAAGACCGTGACATTATTAAAATCGCCAAACAAACGGGTAAACCCATGTTGTTAGTTGTGAATAAAGTCGACAGCCCGCATGAGGCAGATTTGATGAATGCTGAATTTCATGAATTTGGTTTGGATGTTGTATCGACATCTTTTGAACAGCGTCGAGGTGTTTCTGATGTGCTTGAGTGGATTGTGAAAATGGTTCCAGAAGCACCAAAAACAATGGTTGAGGGTATGCGTATCGCGATGGTCGGAAAACCAAACGTCGGAAAAAGTTCACTTTGTAATTGTTTATTAGGAATGAACCGAATGATGGTTTCTGACATTGCAGGGACAACTGTGGATTCTGTCGATTCACCTCTGGAATTTAATGATAAAAAATATGTTTTAGTCGATACGGCGGGGCTTCGTCGTCAGTCAAAACGTGAAGAAGATATCGAAATTATCTCTGCATTTAAATCACAAGAAACAATTCGCCGTGCGAATATTGTTCTGTTGGTCGTTGATGGAACAATTGGTCCCACAGAACAAGACGCAAAAATTATGCAGTCGATTTTAGATGATCATAAGGGTGTGATTTTGGTCGCGAACAAATCAGATCTGGGTCATGCTGAATTTAATAATTACAAACAACGATTTTTAGCGCAAGTGGCCGAGACGTTTCATTTCTTTATTGATGTTCCAGTGGTTTTTACGTCGGCCTTAAAAAATAATGGAATGGGTGATTTATTTAAAGAAATTGAATCTGTGACTGATAAAATTAATTGTAAAATTCCAACGTCAGATTTAAATGATTTCTTTTTCGACGTGATCCGAAAAGCTCCGGCTCCGGTTTGGGGAACGACGAATGTTAAATTTTATTATTTGACTCAGACGTATCAGAAGCCACCTGCATTTATTGCTTTTGCAAATCATCCAGATGGTGTGACAAATTCGTATCGCCGGTTTTTAATTAAAAACATCAAACAAAAATTTAATTTACAAGGAACGCCAATTCGTATTTTTTGTATGAAAGCTCGTGGTGCTGGTAAAAGTGATGATGCCCGACGCTAACGTTTCAATGTCCCAGTCCTCAACACATAAACGACGGCGCGGTTCATTTCGTAATCGCATCGCCTTTTATTTATTGGCGATCGGCAGCGCCTGCGGGTTGGGTAATATTTGGCGATTTCCGTATGTTGTGGGCGAAAATGGCGGTGGTGCATTTTTATTGGTCTATATATTTTTGTCGTTAACTATTGGCTTATCTGTTTTAATTGCAGAATTAATTATGGGCCGCACCAATGAGGCTAGTCTGTTAAAAATCACTCGCAAAGTTTCAGTACAAAATAAAAAATCTTTTTTTTGGTTCGGAAGGCTGAGCCTGTTTATTAGTTTGGTCATTTTAGCGTATTATTCAGTGATCAGCGGATGGGTATTGCATTTTTTAACTCAATTTCTAGTGGGTCTTTTCAGATCAGATCGAATGCATTATCTGGGTAATATTAGCATGAATGTTTTAAATGAAAATGGACTTTTGCAATTTGCATTAGCCAGTGTCCATTTATTAATTTGTGGATTCATCGTTCTACGCGGAGTCACTGAACGTTTCGAAAAAATATTAACGGCTGTGCTGCCATTATTTGGAATTTTAGTTTTTTTAATTTTGACCAGATCGCTGTCGTTACCATCTAGTCCTGAAGTTTTACGGTTTTTATTTTATCCTGATTTCTCAAAGTTGAATTTAACATCACTGGGACACGCCATGGGTCACGTATTATTTACGTTATCCTTAGGGATGGGGGTGCTTGTGACATTCGGATCGTATTTTAAAGAAGACGAACATTTGCCGACTTTGGGCGTACGTGTGACTTTAGTTGATACAATAATTTCAATCGTAGCAGTCCTTATGATTTTTCCGATTGCATTTTCGATTTCCAATAAGCCATTGACTGATCCCAGTTTGTTGTTCGAGGCATTGCCGCAGTTATTTTTAAAAATCGAATATGGTGAATATTTTGGCTTGGCATTTTTTCTGTGCCTATGGGTTGCGGCATTGAATGCCAGTATTGCATTATTAGAAACTTTGATTTCAAATTTGTCAGATCGATTTCAACAGGCAAATCGCTTTTCAGCGGCGTGGTTGGTTATTTTAGTCACTTTATTTTTAACAGTATTTCCGGCTTTTTCCGGCACATTATTTAAGAACATCAAATTACTGAATCAATCGCTGATTGAAAATTTAGACTCAGTATTAATTAATTATTTATTACCGATTTCTGTTTTGGGGATGATTATTATATTTTTTAAATCCATTAACGAAATTGATTATAAAGAAAAATTTGTTAATGAATCCAGTGAATCCAGTCAGATGCTTGTGAAAAATTGGATCTGGGTTTTGAAATGGCTTGCACCGTTTTTGATTATTTTAGGCCTGATTTTACAATTTTTTTCTGTTATTAAAAATTCATTCTAGATATAGGTTTATTATTCTTGAAAAGGAATGATAAGTCTTATAACTTTAAGAATATTTAGATGAAAAAAACTAATTATTCAGTTACTTACTATCTTCGTTTTCTACAGGCTATTGCGGTTTTATTATCTGCGTACGCAGTAATACTTCATTTTGATAAAATAAATGTCTATGTGTTCATTTTTTCTTTTTATTGGTACATGCACATCGGTTTAAGTACAGCTATGCATCGTTATTTTTCGCACAGAGCCTTTAAAACTTCAATTTTTGGATCATATTTTTTAGCATTTTGGGCCGTTTTGTCTATGGTTGGTAGCCCGATTTTTTGGGCAACAATTCACCGGCAGCACCATGTTAAATCTGATACATCTAAAGATCCACACAGCTATTCGACAAAGGGAGTTTTTAGTATTTTATTAGGGCTATGGTATAACGACGTGCGAATTCCTCGCGGTGAATTAATAGATTTACTACATGAAAGTAGCATAAATTGGGCGCATCGCTATTACTTCAAGATTATATTAGTATGGATTTCTTTACTTTTTTGTATCAATCAATGGGCGCCTGTATTCTATTATTTTTTACCTGTGATACTAAGTATATTTCTAGTAAATTTAAATTTAATTTTGCATCATAAAATAGGGTATAAAAACTTTGATACAAACGATTTATCAAGAAACAATTGGTTGATGTTTCCTCTTTCTTTAGGTGAATGTTGGCATAACAATCACCATCATTTTCCAAACCATGAAACAACACGTGTGCGTGGGTGGGAATTAGACCCTGGAATTATTATTATAAAAATACTTAAATTAAAAATTCATTCCTAAGATAACATTCAATTCAAAAATATCACCATCAAGTCTGGGTTTAATCGGTCTCAGTGCAGGTGCAGTGTCCGTGCCTTCGTCAATAAAGGCATTGTTTTCGTCGGGGAACTGTACGTATCTGTATGTTCCTTGAAGGCCCAAATAAGCACGTCGTTTTAATAAAGGAATTTCAATTCCAGCCGCAGCTTTAAAGCCAACGACCTTGTCTGGATCGATCCCCAGCGTTTGGCTTAAATTATATGAACGAATATAGTATCCAGAACCTATCAGCGCATACGGGTTTAAATCTGCTAAACCTTTAGTGACGTTATCGGTGTTAAAATAATATTTAACGTGAAAATCAATGATTTGTATATTTACATTGCCGTCGTAATTATTCGCAACAAGAGTCAGATTATTATCTGAAAAACTTTGAAAAGAAACAGCGTGATCACCAGTTGAATAGGCCAAAGACGCTGCAATTTGCAGATCAAAAAAATATGTGAATTCAACGCCGTAATCAATAGATCCTTTATAGGCTTGTGAAAAGCCACCGCCCAAAAAACCACGATAGCCACTGACAAAGGCCAATGTCAGATAGCGTCCATTACGTAAAAAGTTGATGTCGGCTTCTTCTTCGGATTGCTGTTCAAATTCATTGTAATCTGCAAAGGGGTCAAATGATTCATCGACATCTGTAGACGTCGTTTCAGCGATTGCGAAATGAAATGGTATAATTAAAAGTATTAAAAAATATGATATAAACTTGAACATCTGAATTTATTTTCACTCATTTATCACTCTGCGACCAGAACAGATTTTATTCAAAGCCAAAGCACAGTCTTTAGTCTAGAAGCGTTAGTATTTAAACTGTTTGGCCAATATAAAAATCGTTGATAACTTATTCAAACAACGAATATTTTAATGAGGAGTTTTGATTGGCCATACAAATGGACTACAAAAAATCAGGCGTCGATGTTCAAGCTGGTGATGATCTTGTGGATTGGCTTAACGAAGAACAAAATGAAACTCAGAATCAC
>JAYTMM010000212.1:0-2109 GCA_043728555.1 Pseudobdellovibrionaceae bacterium | reverse complement strand
ACTTTAGAAGTCTTTGACCAAATGATGATTCAACTTGAAAAAGTTTTATTCGCTTTTGATCGTAAATTACAAAAACACCCGAATCCATTGAACAAAGTTTCATAAGGTTTTTATGTCTGAAACAACCAAACACACACTTTATCCGGATCCAGAAAAAATCAGATCAATGTTTTCAAAAGTTGCGGCCAATTATGATTTAGGTAATTCAGTTTTATCATTAGGTATTCACCATTTGTGGCGCAAAAAAGTTGTTCAATTAGCCAAAGTCACAAATGGAATGTCTGTGCTAGATTGCGCCACAGGCACGGGTGATCTTGCGATTGAATTTAAAAAATATGTGGGCACCACAGGCCGTGTGATCGGTACAGATTTTTGCGCAGAGATGCTTGAGACAGCTCCGGAAAAATCTAAAAAAGAAAATTTGGATATTAAATTTGAATTGGCCGATGTCACAAAATTAAAATATGAAAATAATAAATTTGATCGCGTATCGATTTCATTCGGCATCCGAAATGTGTCTGATCCAGTGTTGGCCTTAAAGGAAATGGCGCGAGTTACTAAGCCCGGCGGATTGGTCTTGGTTTTAGAGTTCGGCCAAATGACCATCCCCGTAATTTCTAGTTTATATAATTTTTATTCGCTACATATTCTGCCAAAATTAGGAGGCCTTGTGACGGGACAAGGTGCTGCCTATGATTATTTACAAAAATCATCGGCCGCATTTCCCAGCCGAGATAAATTTTTGAATTTAATGCACGATGCAGGCTCGTTCTCAGAGGTAAAATTCACTGCAGTCAGCTTTGGCATTGCTTATATTTATGTTGGTGTCGTAAAATAGCATTCTTACGTTTAACAAAGGATATTTATGAAAAATTTGATTTTAATTGTGACTGTTTTAAATTTATTTTCATTAACTGGTTTTGGACAAATTCAGATATCAAAAATTGATTTAGTCAAAATGACTTTGACAGAACAAGCTTTGCCCCAAGTCGCTGGTGAAATTAAAAAAATAGACTTAGAACAAAGAAAATTAACAATTAAACACGAAACTATTCCAAATTTAGATATGCCCGGCATGACTATGGTGTTCAAAGTTGATTCAAAAATCGATTTAACAACATTAGCTGTTGGTGATAAAATTTTATTTACAGTTGATAAAATTAATGGCGCTATGACAGTTTTATCGATTAAGAAGTAATTCTACGACGAAACCCTGTCTGTCAGATGCCATAAATAGTGGTCTGCAATAACAGCCCAAGCCATGGCTTTCACAACCGGAATTGCACGCGGAACAATGCACGGATCATGGCGACCTAACTTAGCGACATCTTTGATTGAAGATGTCGGCTTGAATGCAACTTTGAAAATGATATCTTCACCTGTGGTGATCCCGCCGCGAACTCCGCCGTAATTTTTTGATATTAGTGATTGGTGAAACTCCGAACCCTTCATTTCAATGTTTGAAAACCCCTGACCAAATTCAAAACCAGTTGTGGCGCCGATGCTGATCATAGCGCTGGCCAAATCGGATTTGAATTTATGAAATACAGGTTGTCCTAAATTCATCGGCGGGCTTTCAATTCGACATTCAATAATTCCACCGTAGCTTTCGCCTTCAGCTTTAGCGTTCTCTAAGAATGATTTTATGTTTTCGGACAATTCGCTAGATCCGTTAATTTCTTCGGTTAAATGATGTGGACCGATTTGTTTCGCGAAAGCTGTGATCTTTGTTTGTGAATGTTTTTGATTTAACAACATTTGCGCAAACGATCCAGCAATCACGCGATTCAAAGTTTCACGGCCCGATGACCTGCCACCGCCCCGATGATCCGTGTGACCAAATTTATTTTGCCAAACATCATCGGCATGACCGATGCGAGGATTATTTTTTATTTTTTCATAATCGTCAGATTTCTGATTTTCATTTTTTACAATAACGGCAATAGGCGTACCTAAAGTTTTATTTTCAAAAATTCCAGATAAAATTTCTGGCCGATCAGATTCATTTCGAGATGTCGTATGTGACTGACCGGGTTTACGTTCAGCTAAATTTTTCAATAAAAGTTTTTCGTCATACATAATTTCAGACGGTATTCCATCAATGACAAC
>JAYTMM010000211.1:0-5210 GCA_043728555.1 Pseudobdellovibrionaceae bacterium | reverse complement strand
GCATTGACCACAAAGTCTATCAATGATGGACTATTGAAGAATGAGGATAATATATGAGAGGCTTAGAATTTAAAACTATCAGAGAACAGCTAGGCCTTACGCAAGATGAACTTTCAGAAATTCTGTGTCTGTCGGGGAAAAAAGTTGTCAGCAATATCGAACGAGAAGTTCGGAATCCAAGCAAGCTGAGTGCTGTTTTGTTGCGGTATCTAGATAAGCTTCCAAAAGTAAAATCAAATGAATTGCAGACTCGTTTAAAATTACTCAGCAAGCAGTACGATCTAGAAATGAAAAAGAAGTCATAATGTCAGTAATAAAATATTTAAATCACACTGATATGCAGTTTGAAGATATAGATTTGATATATATGCCGACCATTGAACCAAGCGATATTTTTGAAAAAAGATTTAATAATGTTCAGTCGATTTTGGTTCGTATGATTTTAATTGGTCAAAAAAAAGGTCGTCCAATCAGTAAGGAGTACTCTTATGAAGAAGCAGCTTAGAATTGGCGCGTATTTACGAGTTTCAACTGATAAGCAAGTTCAAGTTTTTGAAGGATCGCTATACACTCAAAAATATCGAATGCAGGAGTTTGTAAAAAATAAGAATAAAGAAAATAAAAATTGGGGAACGGTTATTGATTTTTATATTGATGAGGGCTTATCAGCAGGAACGGTGAATCGACCGCAATATCAACGTATGATGAAAGATGTTCGATCGGAGAAAATCAATTTGATATTGGTGGCTGACATTTCTCGACTATCAAGAAATGTGCATGATTTCAGTGTGCTTTTGAAAGAGCTTGAAGATTTTAATGCCAGCTATATGTCGATGAAAGAGCAATTTGATTCAACGACTCCTGCTGGAAGATTAATGATTAACATGGTTGTTAATATGGCGCAGTTTGAACGCGAACAAACTTCCGAACGAGTATCAATTAATTGTAATTCAAGAGCTATGCGTGGATTTGTGAACGGCGGTCGGACTCCATTTGGATTCGATCGGCACGATGAGCAAAATGGTACGTTCACAGTCAATGAAAATGAAGCTGAGCAGCTTAAGATTATTTTTAATACGGTCCGTGATCAGGGCAGTGTTGGAAAAACGATTCCAATTATTGAATCATTAAAAATATTTCCAAAGTTAGCAGATAAAAGAAGTGATCCTGAAAAAAGTAAAAAATGGGGATACGGGCAGCTCAAGGCTTTGTTAACAAATCCAATTTATATTGGCGTCAAAGAAGTAAATAAAAAACATAAAAATGCGGATGCTGAGTATTTAAAACCTTGGGAACTGTACCAAAAAGTTAAAGCTTCGTGGTCTGCAATTATTGACGAAAAATTATTTAATGAAGTGAATGATATTCTTGAAGAAAATTTAAAGTTAGAACGTCGCCGAATTTTGGATACAGAAAAAAGAATTTTTTTGTTATCAGGAATACTTTCTTGTGGCGAATGTGGAAAACCACTTTGTGGACAGTCGGCGCATGGCGCAAATCAAGTTCACAGATATTATGCTCATAGCTACAAGCGAAATTCTGGAATTAAATGTTCAGTCAAAAGAATCAGAGCTGATAATATTGAGCAAGCAGTAATTAATCATTTAACCGAAATTGTTGGTCGCGTTGGATACTTTGAAAATTTAGAATTAAAAATGAATGAAACTTCGACATCATCACCAAGTCAGATTGCAAATGAAATTCAACTTATAAAAAAAGCCGTCATTCAGACAGACGAAGAAATATCATCGACGTTTAAATTACAATTGCAAATTAACCAAGGAACTGAGGCATCACAATTAACGGCCGAACATTTAGATAAATTGGGAAAACAAAAAAAGATCCTATTGAATAGAGTCTTGGAGCTTGAGGAAATGCAGTTCACTCAGAAAGATTCATCTGAAATACGCAATGACATTGAAAACAATGTCATTGATTTCAAAAAAGGCTTTAAAAAAGCACCGCCAACGATGCGTCGTAGGCTTATTCATAAAGTTTTAGGTAAGTTAATTTACACAGCTAAAGGAATTGAGACTCATTTTAAATTTAGTGAGCATCGAAACACAGACATTTCAAAACCATTTGAAAATACAAACGACAAAATCACACCATTTAGGGCGAAAAAAATCGCCAACTCGAATTTGGTTGGTACTGAGGAGTCATTGATTCTGTCGTTTCAAAAGTTGCTAGTTGACGGTGTTGGATGGGGTACATGGACTCGAACCATGGAATGATAGAATCAAAATCTATTGCCTTACCAACTTGGCTATACCCCAACATGAATTAAATGTTTTATTAAATTAAATAAATTCGCAGAATTGCGCAACAAAAATAAGGGCTGTGCCTAAAAATAAAAATTAAAATAAAATCAGAAATTAAAAAGCGCAAAAATCGATGGGTGACTTGGTCAGAAGTTTGTCCGAGCAGGGTCTTCGTAAAAGTCTTTTGTCGTAATGTTTGTGTACTAACTAATCATCGCTTTGATAGCTCTGTGGAGCTTTCTGTCGCTTCAGATTAACCAGTGTTGCACCCATCGAGCGCAGTTCATTTTCATACGCTTCAAAGATCTGATCTTCAAGTTTTTCTCGTGTTTCTTGATTCAGCGGATGCGCTATATCACGAAATTGTCCGTCTTTGCGTTTTTTGCTGGGCATCGCAACAAATAAACCGCCCGGACCTTGAATGATCTTTAGATCTCGAACTACAAAACAAGCCTCGATCGTGATCGTTACATAGGCCTTCAGGCGCTCTTCGTTCACCGAAAAAATTTTAACTTCTGTGACTTTCATGGTGTGTATCCTTTTGCCAAATTATTATGCCGAATCCGATGTCGTGACACGCTGTTTCTGTTTTGTGTTCTTGTGACCAGTATCGGGACGTTCGGCTTAGGACTTTAATCTGGCTCAGACCGTATCAAAACGAGACGATTCAAAATTTCAGTTTTTTGCAAATAAACAATAATTGTCTCATTGTAAAACATTTTTTCAGTTCCATATTCTGATTCCAGTATTAACACGTTCTGAATTGGTTATGTATTTGCTTCGTTTAAAATATCAAGAAATTGATGCCGTTCCAATATTTGTGCGGATTTTAATTAAGTTACTAACAAATAAAACACTAACGCAGGGGTATTTATGTTAAAAATCTTAGTTCTTATTTCTTTGTCATCAATGGCTACGGTGTCTTTGGCGAAAGAAAATTTAAGAATTGTTCAAGATGGTTCAGTGGCACGTTGTTCAGACCTATCTAGCGTGGGTCATCGAGCTTATCGGTTGACTGAAGTCAGCTCGTCAGCAACACAAATTAATTTCAAACTTGAAACACTCCAGTGCGTGTTGAATTCAACAGAAACAGTCACAGTTTTAGTTCCGTATGCTTTATCAAAGCCTGTTAATTATAATTATAAAAGCGACACGATGTCGTATGAAGTCAGCTCGTCATATTTGTCTGTGACAAATACAGATTTAACCCAAGAGTTAGCGCAGATCCCGATCAATAGTCAGCTGTCTTCGCAATCTGTGATGATTGATCGAAAATTAATTGAAGAAAAACAAATAGATGTCACAGTAATGGGTCTTGAGCTCATCAAAAAAAACAATCAATTTTTTGATCAAGGTCTAATTTTCGGCGGTCACTTTAGAATTCTTAAATAATCTACGGAATATCAAACGTCATCGCGGATAACCCGCGACCGCGTGCCACGCGCACATTATTCGTTCCTTTTTTCAAACTGTCGACGGCATCTTTTGCAGATTTTATTTCTTTGCCGTTGATATTTAAAAACACATCGCCCACACGCAAACCCACGCGGCTGGCCAATGAATCGCGTTCGATTTCGGTGACGACCGGATTTTTAACTTCGTCGTTAATATTAAATTGCTGCCGGATTTGTTTTGTAGAATCTTCGATGCTCAAACCTAATTTTTCAATCAAACTATGAGGCGCTTTTTTTGTTGGCTTCATCTTGTCTGGAGCATTCATGTCGACGGCCCGTTGTTTGGCTAATTGTTTTTCGTCGGGGCGTTCAGCGACTGTTAAATCCAAAATTTTTGTTTTTTCGTTTCTGATAATTTTAATTTTTACTTTTGTGTTGGGTTCTGTAGCGGTGACTTGATCAATTAAATCACGACTGAATTTTAATTTTTTGCCATTAAATTCAGTGATGATGTCATACGGTTTTAATCCCGCACTGCGGCCGGGGCCATCACCAACTTCGATCACGACGGCGCCGCGAAATTCATCCATACCCATTTGATAAGCACCTTGGTCATCGATATCGCCCAAGACCACACCGAGATAGCCTTTCCGAACAGACCCCCGTTGTTCAAGTTGTTGAATAATTTTTTTAACTTCATCAATCGGAATTGCAAAACCAATTCCTTGTGCGCGGGCATCGATCGCTGAATTCACGCCGATCACAAAACCTTTTGAATTGACCAATGGACCACCGGAATTTCCAGGGTTGATCGATGCATCCGTTTGTAAAAGCGGTATGCGATTAATTTCTTCGATCTCGCGACCCTTGGAAGAAATAATTCCTTTCGACATTGAATGTCCATGACCATACGGATTACCAAACGCTGCGACCCATTCGCCAACTTCGGTGGCCTCTGAATTACCTAATGCAGCAGCTGTTAATTTTGTATCAGGTTTAATTTTTAACAAAGCAATATCAGTGCGTTCATCGCTGCCGATCACTGTCGCTGTGTATTGTTTTTCAGAATTTTCTGTCAATTGAACTTCGATCAAATCAGCACCTTGCACGACGTGTGCATTTGTGACAATCAGGCCATCTTCGCGAATGATAAATCCTGTTCCCAGTCCCATGCGACGAGGTTTTCCATTTTGTGGTTGCTGAGGCTGCATCGGTCGTCCGTAAAATTGTTCCATCATTTCTAACATCGGATCGCGGTACTGACGCCCTTTCGGTATGACAGAGGTTGAAATATTCACAACCGCAGGATTGATGGCTTTGCCCAGTTCGACGAACAGATTCGCAGGCATGGGTTCGCCCAGTTTCAGCACCGGAGCTGTTTTTTGAAATAATTGTGCTGTCGTTTTTTGTGAATTAAAAATAAAAACTATCAGTAAAGTTAAAAGTGCAGTTGTCGTTAAAGTTATTTTTTTTGTCATAAAAATCCTTTCTGTATTGTTTTATTTTACGAGTTGTGCCTGTCACCCATCAGGTTTTTCAGTCTGATATCTAAAGC
>JAYTMM010000210.1:0-4802 GCA_043728555.1 Pseudobdellovibrionaceae bacterium | reverse complement strand
TCAGAAACCGGTGGATAATAATTATGTGCTTTTAAAATTGTAACACCTGGAATGTTTTGCGCAGTCATCGTTACAATAAACAGTGGAATTGCCAGACTTATCATTGCTGCCCATGAAAATTCGGGCATCGTAAAAATTGGATGAATGAATTCAAAACTCATTTTTTCAAAATGCATTTCGCTCGAAAAATAAGCTGTGACCATTCCTATAAATAGGACGATCACCATAGTGTAGCGATTTAAAAATCGCTTTGAAATCAAATATGTTATTAATAAAATGAGGCAAATTGTTAAGTGCGTTTTCATATTCGTAAAAACATCTAAACCAAATTTAAACAAAACACCGGCCAACATCGCAGATGCGATTTGCATCGGGATTCGATTCATCATTTTTTCGAACCAGCCGGTGATACCGAATAAAAAAATTAAAAATGCCGAAAACATAAATGCGCCGATAGCCTGTGGCATTGTAAAGCCAGGCAAACCTAAAACTAAAATCGCAGCGCCAGGAGTTGACCACGCCGTTAAAATCGGAATTTTGTATTTAAGTGAATAATACCAATTCGATAAAGCCATTCCCAAACTCAGCGCAAAAATCCAAGAAGCAACATCTTTTTCACTGCCCCCTGCCGCCAAAGCTGCTTGAAATACGATCGCCACCGAGGCCGTAAAGCCAACTAGCACAGTCACAAAACCCGCTGTTAAATGATTCAGATTATAATTTTTAAACACTCAGATCTTTCTTTCTGCGAACATACAAAGTTTTTATAACCTGCGCGATCAATTCATTATTTTGATCTACGACATCCACAGGTAAATCAAAAATATATTTTTTTTCTGCATCCGCTGTATTTTTTATTTTTAATATTTGTTCTTTGGTTAATCTGAAATTAGCAAATACAGTTCCACGTCCAGGTTTAATAAAATCAATTTTTGCGCCCTTGTCCCAGACAATATATTCGCGACCTAAATTATTCATCAGCATTAACATATAAAATGGATCAGTCATTGAATACAATGATCCACCAAATTGCGTGCCGACATAATTTCTGTTAAACCACGTGAGCTTCATGCGTACATCCAGCTGCAGATAATCATCCGTCACGCGCGTTGTTTTAATCGCAGCACCAATAAATGGTAAATACAAATTTCCTAATACGCGAAGCGTGTTAGGCGATAATTTACCCGCTAATTTTCTAAGAATATTCGCTGACATGAGGCCTTCTTTGTTCAATCAATTTAATCGCCGCTTGATAGGCATCATTTAATATTTTCGCTGACTTTTCATTTTCTGTTTCTATCCGAGACAAAATCAATGCCCCGATACAAAGGCTCATGATTGCGTTTGCCTTGCCTTCGTTCGCAGCGTTTATCATTAACAGCCTGCGATTTAAAATTTCTGCAAAGTCTTTGATATATTCACTAAGGCCTGTCGATTGATGTAAATTTAACTTAATCAATTCTTGCGACAATGTCGTCACCGGGCAACTTTGATGAATTAAATCCCTATGTTCAACAGATAAATATATTTTTAAAACTTTCAGAACCCATTGAATGGCCGATTGTTTGGCTTCAGTAACTAAAAGCAACTCCTTAGTTCCTTGTATTTTTATATCAACAACGTTTTTGAGTAATTCGTCTTTAGAAACAAAATAATTATAAAAAACACCACTTGTTAAATTCAAAGAACCTACGATGTCATCAACGCCTGTTGCATCGAAACCTTTTTCAGAAAAGAGCTGATTGGCTCTTTTTAAAATAAGTTGTTTTGTTTTCTGTCCTTTAGTTATTTTTTCATTCATATATGAATTAAAATATAACGGTCGTTATATTTTTGTTATCGCAATAGAACGATCGTTCAGAAAACTAGACCTTGGGTTGTCAAATGTGTTCAAAATAATTATTCTGATGTCAGAACACAAACCCACAAATAAAGGAATCAGCATGAAATCAAAAATCGATATAGGGGCACGAATTATTTTAGGTCTTATTTTTTTAATCTTCGGATTAAATGGTTTTTTTAATTTTATCCCAATGCCGCCACCGCCTGAAAATATGATGAAGTTGGTCGGTGCATTCATGGAAACTGGCTACATGATGAAATTAGTCAGCATCTGCCAAGCGATTTGCGGTTTTTTATTATTAGCAAATATATTTGTGCCTTTGGCACTGTTGATCTTGGCGCCTATTTGCCTAAATATATTTTTAATTCATGTCTTCATGGCACCAGATGGCTTGCCAATGGCTATTGGTGTTTGCCTTTTAGGAAGTGCTATCGCATGGGCCCGTTGGGAAAAATTCAGTCCACTTTTAAAAATGAAATAGGTGGCATACTTAATTAAAATTTAGCCCAAAAATTATTATACGCGGAAGGTTCAGTGGTATATACACTGGCCCTTCCGGCAAACCATCGACACACAGTCAGAAATAAATATACCCAAATCAGCTGATGAAATCCGACCAATAATCCTGTCAAAACCAAAGCTGTCCATTTTAAATTCGTAAGTCCACAAAAAAATGAAAACGAACCTAACATCAGACCAAATGTCGGATCTATAGAAAAATATTTTGCCAGAACTATTCCTAAACCGCTGCCGATCAACACACTCGGAACAAATTCCCCACCCCAGAAACCTACTGATACAAAAAATAATGTGATTAAAAATTTATAAAATATAAATTCTGCCGTGATTTGACCTGTCGGCAATAATTTAAACGCGCTCAAGCTTAAACTGTGAAAATCTTTGAACTGCGGCTGATATAAAATAATGCTTACAATAACCAATATGATTGCGGTAAGCCAGATCGATGATTTATCAAAATGATTTTTTAATTTAAAAAAAGCTGCCTTGTATATTCTACTGGCCAAGCCAATCAATCCTCCAGCAACTAAAACAAAAAATAATTTTTCCGAAAATGAATTTACGCCTAATACGAAAAATGGTTCAATTAAAACCGGAATTTGAAAGCTTTGTGCTATTAAACAGCCGATCCATGTCGTTAAAAATGTTAATAATTTTTGATTCATTTTTGATGTGAACACTTCATATAAAAAAACTACGCCAACGAAGGGATTCGCCATGGCGACACCAAATCCGGCTGAAATAACGATGACTCGCCAATAATTCCAATCCAGATTGAAAACTTGCGCAATGCCTGCAGACAAAGTAATTACCACACCTTCACGGCCAATACTTGCGCCCGAAAAATGGCTTAGGACTGAACCTACAAAGTTAAATAAGAAGCTCAGCTTATTCCAATGTCTAAAAGTCACTGGTGTCGTATTATAAGTTTCAGAAACTGTGACCGGAAAATACAAAGTCGTTCGTTTAATAAATTTTAAAACCAACCAAACAACTGGCAACAATAAAATATAATGTGAATGCGTTCCTTGAAAATTTTGAATCCAAAATAAACTTTTAAAAAAACTGACAACTGAAAACCCAATTAAACTGCCCATGACCAATGCCAGAAACAGATTCTTAAAATGCACCTGTAATTTCATGTAAAAAGCATAAAACTATTCTTCTGAAACGGGTATCAACATAATCAACGCACTGATTAAAAACAAGCCGCCAACAGCATAACCGAAAAAATTTGCCAATGTCTGAGGATTTTTATCTGAAAATAATAATATCTGACCAGAAACAGCGACGGCAAAAGCACGTGAAATTTTTTGTGCCATTTTCCAAAGCCCCAAATATTGGCCGGCAACACTTTGTTTCAATTCATGCTCTTTGCGATTCAAATATTGCGACAAATAAGTTTCTAAAATAACAGCAACGCCAACAAATAATCCGCCCAAAACACTTACACATAAAAAAATTATTGAAAACGAATGGCCTTTCATATTGGGATAAATAAATACCGTCGACAAGCCCAATACAATACCACCTAAAATAATTAATTTTTTCTGACTTATATAACGTGACATAAATATCCAAATTGGTAACGACAGTGTGAAAATAACCAAGAACGACACCAGCACAGTCTGAATTTGTTTTTCAGGCAGTTGTAAATAATCACGGTAATAATACAAAGCCAACGTCGCGTTCAATCCCGTTGCGCAATAAATTGCAAAAAAACTGGCAATTAATTTTTTAAACTCAGGATCTGAAAATATAATTTTTAGTGGTAAACTTTGTACTGAATCTTTTTTAGTGTTCTTGATTTTATTTTGATTTTTATAAATAAAATAAACCGACAGCACAGCTGTTGCAACAGTGACGACAGACAATACAAAGGCTGAACTTAAATATTTTACGGACAGATTGTCTGTCGTTTTTTGCGTCATAAAATAGGCCGCAACTGATAAACCAAATATCGACCCCAAATTTAAAAATGCCAACCGCCAACCGATCCATGTTTTTCGTTTTTCGTTATCAGGCTCAATATCATTAGCAACTGCAATATAGGGTATCGAAAATAACGACAAACTAGAATTCAGCACTGCAGATATGACAACCAATGCGAAAAATAAAACAGTTTCAGAAAAATGCGGTAAATTCCAAACCATTAAAAAACTGCCAGACATTAAAATACTGGCTAAATATAGAATTTTTTTTCGGTCACCATATTTTGAATAATAGGAATCTGAAAAGCGTCCAATAAACGGATCAATCAGCGCATCCCAAAAAACAGAAAGACCAATGGCTAATGATGCTTTGGTCGCCGACAACCCCATCACTGAATCAAAATACACCAATAGGTAGACTTTGATAAAAATATCCAGACTGGCCGGTCCAAGCTCTGCTAAACCGTAAAAAAATGGTAACAATTTATTTTGTTTGATGCTGTTTACTT
>JAYTMM010000209.1:0-3425 GCA_043728555.1 Pseudobdellovibrionaceae bacterium | reverse complement strand
GTTCGTGGTTTAGATTTGTTTAAGAATGGCTTTGCAGGCTGGCAGGGGCCAGAGATGGGTTGGGATAACATTCGATTACCTGGTCCTGCATATTACATCATATTATCTGTAATGACTTTGCTATTTAATCAAGTGACTCAAATATTAATTTTTAAAATTTTTTGTGTTTGGATCGCATTTTATTTTTTGTTTAGGCAGCTTAAAAAATATATGACCAGCCTGCAAAATTTTTTATTTTTAGTCCTATGTTTATTTAATCCGGTTTTTTTTATAATCAATCGTAACTTATGGAACCCGTCGTGGATTTATATTTTTGTATTTGCAACAGCGGGCTTATTTATAAAGTTTTTCGAAAATCCAAAAAATAAATATTTGTACTTTGCAGCAATCTGTACACTGATTGGTGTGCAGATTCATTTCTCGGCATTTCTTTCGTTCTTGGCAGGGCTTGCAACAGTTTGGATTTGTTTTATACAATTCAGGAAATCTGTTTATTTTGTTCTAACCTTCTTTGCTGTATACTTTTCTGTTTGGTTTTTTCTGCAAGATGTAAATCAATTTCAAAATCAGTTGAATATTTTTTATGGACTGGCGCCATCCTTAATTGAAAGATTAAATGATATTTTTTATCATGTATTTTTGTCAACAAAGGCAATTTTTGATTACGATCTGTTTCATTTTTTAAACGGAGTCATCATAAAACAACACATATTGCCAGCTCTATACATGGAAACTGTGATCCCGTTTCTTTTTTTTGTGGGCAGCGCGGTTTTTTCAATCAGCGTTATCGGTTATTTTAGTATTTTGATTCAACGCAGAAGCAAGCCTGTGCATATATTTTTTGGATTATTTTTCATCATTTTTTTATTTTCTGTTTTGATCTTAAAATACAAAGTACAGTTGCCGTACCGTTACGGGATTTTATTCTATCCGGCACAATTTTTGATACTGATTTGGGGTTGGGATCAAATTTTATTGTATTTCAAAAATGTGCAAATCAAAAGTACACTGAATATTATTTTATTGAGCATATTTTGTATAAACACAGTTATACAAATCAGATATAATGTTGCACTAATTCAGGCTCAGCAGATTTCAGGTCGAACGCATCATACGGCCAATGACAGTTTAGAGCTGAATTTAAAAACAAAACGTGAACTATATGATTTCGCAAAGGTATCGGCTGTACAGCTTCAAAGCGAGGATCCTTTGGCGATTTTTCACGGTCGTGCTATTAACAAATTCCGTTTGAAAGAAATGAATTGGGAACAGACGATTCCGTATTTTGGATTATTCCGCATGGAATACCAACGAGATTTTAAGTATTCAGTTTCAGAAAAAAATTTTTCTCAAAGCTGGATTTTTCAATTGAATAATTCAAAAGATGAAAAATCATATGCATTAACACCATTGCCTTCGTATAATTTGCCACAAGATATAGAAATTCAATATTTTGACAAATCTATGAGTGTTTTAAAATCTGTGGTAGTACAAAATCAAAACTTGATTTTACCGTCAGCAAACATTGAAAATTTCGGAGAAATTGATCAAATGCACATTAAATTTAATTCGTCTAAACAGCATGATCAATTTTTAAATTTGTGCCTGGATGACAACCCTAACCCGATAGCTGTGTATAGTATTTTAGGTTTAAATTGCGACTCTAAAATTATTAAACCTGAAGCTGTATTTAAAGGGGATTTTTTAGTTCAAAATCAATATCGATATGCTCTTGAAAAAACAGCTCTTGGAGTATGTGTGCTGAGCTTAAAAATAAATAAAAAATATAAAAATTATTCAAAAATTGACTTATTTTTTTCAGAACAAAAGTTACGACAGGAAGAAATTAATTTCTAGATCCATTGCTATTTTGAAATAAAAAAACCCTTAGTCAAATTTTGGCCTTGATCTTCACATTTAAAATCAAAAGAAACATCAGGTAATTTTTCAATTTTAAATTTTTGTGAAGCTAGGTTTTTTCGAAAAACTTTTTCAAGATCTGATAATGTCCATTGTTCATAGTTGCAAGTAAATAAAATTTTTCCATTTGCAGTCAGACAGGCCCACATATTTAAAATTAATTCAGGCAAATCTTTTTCAATTTTCCAGATGGTATTTTTGGTGCGACCAAACGACGGGGGGTCACAAATAATCAAATCCCATGTGCGATTTCTTTTTGTGCTACCAGCTAAAAACAATAAAACATCTTGGGTGAAAAATTCATGTTTGTCTGAATCTAGTGAATTTAATTTGAAATTTTCTTTGCTCCAGTTCAAAAAATTTGAACTAGCATCCACAGTTGTCACTTGCAAGGCCTTGCCAGATGCTGCGGCTACAGAAAATCCTGATGTGTACGAAAATAAATTTAAGATAGTTTTTTCTTTTGAATTTTCTAAAACCCATTTTCGGTTTTGCGATTGATCTAAAAAAAGACCGGGTGAAAAACCTGAATTAGTTCTAAGTTGAAATTGCAAGTCGTTTTCAAGAGCCACCCAATGGTCTAAAACACCAACAGATTTTACAAGATCTAGTTTTTCAAGACCTCCGACGCCAACACCGCGATTTATCATATGACGAATCACGTAATTTAAATTTTTCGATTTACTGAAATCAGAAAAAATTTTAATTTGGTTTTCAGTTGCTGGCGTTGGTAGATACCAATAAACCCATAAAATAGAGCCATACACATCAATTTGAAATTCATATTTTAAATCATGAAGCAATCGATAACACTGCTGGTCCGAGACGGTCATTGCAGAATGAATACGCACCCAGGATTGTTCTAATATCTGTGACAGATTAAAATCAGTTTTTTGCACAGAGACAAAGTAGCACAAAGTCTAGAGCCTTGACTAATCTAAAATCGGCCTCATGATATGTTTACAAGGAGATTTTATGAAATCTATTTTATTGGTATCGACATTATTATTTTTAACGGGTTGTGGAATTCAAAGCATTCCCCAGCAAAAAAACGAGGTCGATGCCACCTTGGCGGAAGTTGCAAATCAATACAAACGTCGTTCTGATTTAATCCCAAGCCTTGTTGAAGTTGTTAAGGGCTATGCCAAACACGAAAAAGAAACTTTAGAGGGCGTGATCGAAGCGCGTTCAAAGGCGACTCAGATGACGATTGATCCGACAAATTTAACGCCTGAAAAATTAAAAAGTTTTCAAGCGGCTCAAGGAAATTTATCGCAGGCGTTGGGAAAATTAATGATGATCACAGAAAATTATCCGCAATTAAAAGCCGATGCGAATTTTCGTGATTTACAAGCGCAGCTTGAGGGCACTGAAAATCGCATCACAGTCGCAAGAAATCGCTATATTGAATCCATTAAAGGTTTTAATAATCTAGTCGATGTTCCACCGACAAGTTTTACAAATTCATTATTTTATCATCACACAAAGATGCCTCAGTGGGATGT
>JAYTMM010000208.1:0-11838 GCA_043728555.1 Pseudobdellovibrionaceae bacterium | reverse complement strand
CCGCTGATGTTTTAAATTCGTTTATGTCGGGGCAAGGTCAATTGGCTTGGAATTCTTCTAGATTATTTATTTTAGAAAAGCATGCGGACCTTTGGAAAGACTTGCTGAATCAGTATTTACAAAATATGAAACCGCTTGAAAATATTGAACAAGACTCTGTGTGGTCGCCGATGATCAAAAAATCGTCTATAAATTTATTTAATGATATACAAAGTTTAGCAAAATCAGATCAAGCTAAATTAATTTTTTCAAATCATATTGAACACGTTCCGGAAAATTATTTAACGCCTACATTCACCAAGGACATGTCGAATTGTTCTACTTTGCAGCAGGATCAAGTGACGGCACCTTTGTTTATTATTTCTGAAGTTAAATATCCGTTTGATATTCCAAAATATTCAAATGTTTCTTATTATGGTTTTGGAGCTAGCCTTTGGTCCGAACAAGGCATGGGGCAAAAAATAGTTGATCAATTGGATGTCGGCCATGTCAGTCAGAACAAATGGTTTATTTATAATTCCGAACCGATCAGAGCCGTCAAACAATCGTCGTTCGGCATACAAGATTATCGTATTTTTGGCGATTTTTTCAGTAACGCCAAAATCCTGTCATAAATTTAAAAAACATAGAGAGCTCTACTGAACGGTATAGCTTTTTGATCGCAAGCGTAATTCGCATTGCGGGCAGAAGGCTTCTTCTTTAATTTCGCCATTATCCAGCGCAGAGACGCTGATTTCTAAGTTCGTTGCGCAGAGTGAACAATTGCATTGAAGCGAAACAAAGGCCTTTTGGAATACATTAGATGTGTTTTCGTAATAATGAATATCAGTTAATTTTAACGAGTTTTCAGTTTTCATAAAATGCGCTCCTCCTGAGCTGTAATTAATCTTTGCTCATCCTGAGCAATTGATATCTATGCAATCCGTGTTCACAGACCAAAATCCGATCCGGATTCGACCTGCGTTTGTTGAAATCAAAATAAACAGTATTGTCATTTGACGTTTCATTGCAACAAAAGTTCAGAAACAATTTCAACTGTTATAAAGGAGACACAATGAAATATCAATTCGGGTTATCGATCTTAGTCTTGGCACTGACCGCAACTTTTTCTGTAGGCTGTATGAAAGTCAAAAAGAAAGACGAGGTTGCTCAAAAATCAGCGACGGAAACGAATCAAGAGCAGAATATGAATAACTTTTCTGAAATTGCATCATGGTTTGCGCCAAATACTTCCGCCGGAGTTGATTTTAATTATTTAAAAGATTCTAAAAATGTAGAATTTATTTTTTCAGACAGCTTGTCTCGTCTTTTGTATGTTGAAATTGTATCTGATTCGCAAACCCATCAATTCAGAGTCGACGTTTCAGAAAGTAAAAAATGGAAGTCGCCCTATGTATCCGATAAAATAGTCACCTATAGTTTTTATGACAGCGATCTGCCATCTAAGCAATTGCTAGGTGTTGTTGATGTTATGCCGATTTTAGATCTCAACTTGATCAATGATTTGGATTTGTATGCAGAATTTAAAATGACCTCGAACACACAGAAAATTTATTTCAAGAGTTTGAATTTAAAAAAAGGAAAAAAACTTTTTCTACAAAATTTTTCAGGCCGCATTTGGATCGAGCGACTTGAATCTGACGGTGGTTTTATACAGACATTTAATACGGATCAAACGGCACAAATTGGACAATTGGGAAAAGATTCTGGACAGGTTCAAATTAAAATACATCAGTCATCTGGTTTTCTAAATTTATTTGTCGTCGGCGAAAACGGCGGAGATGGGTATCGCGCAAAAGATCCGGACACACTGATCAATGGTCAAAATGGAAAAAATGGTAAGGCCGCTTTTTTTACAAAACCGTCAGCTGCAGCGAGAGATTCTGGCGCAAATGGTATTTGTACTGTAGGAGAAAATGGTGGCGATGGTGGCGATGGTCAAAAAGGCTATCCGGGTAACAACGGTCTTGCCGGAGGAACAGCACAAGAGTATCAAATTTTTGCAATTGATGAAAAAATTAAAATAAATATTTTTTATAAGTACGGAAATTTTGGCTTAGGATCAAAAGGCGGATCTGGTGGATTTGCGGGACTTGGTGGTCAGGGCGGCAGTCAATTAGAGGCCTTCGGTTGCGCAGGTGGATCCAGCGGTTCCAATGGAACAGCAGGGACAGCTGGCAATGATGGAAAAAATGGCTCAGACGGCTTAATTATGCCATCAAAATTATTTATTAACGGCCGCAACATTCTTTTTAATAATGAAAACTAAAACGTTAATTTAATTTCTTGATCCAGATTGTGTTTTTGAAAAGCGAGGTCGATCAGTTTTGTGATCAGATCAGAATAATTCAGACCTCGTTCTTGCCACATCATCGGGTACATCGAAATTTTTGTAAAACCGGGCAGCGTGTTGACTTCGTTCACGATTAAACTGCTGTCAGGTCGCATGAAAAAATCAACACGGGCCATTCCATCGCAGTTTAATGATTTATATGTTTCAACAGCCAATTTACGAATATTTTCTGTTTCAGATTCAGACAATTTCGCAGGGATAATAATTTCGGCGCCATTGTCGTCCAGATATTTTGCCTCATAAGAATAAAATTCGTGTTTAACAACCAATTCACCCGGAGTAGCAGCTTCGGGTGCGCTGTTCAAACCCATTACTGAGCATTCGATTTCGCGGCCCTGAATAAATTCTTCGGCAATAATTTTATGATCGTACTGAAAAGCGTCGGCTATTTTTTGTTGAAAATCAGTTTCCGTTTTAATTTTGTGAACACCCACAGATGATCCGGCATTTGCAGGTTTGATAAAAAATGGCAGACCCAGATTTTTTGAAATTTGCGCAAAATCTGTTTTTTCATTTTTTCGCAAGACTTGAAATTTTGAATTTGGAATATTTGCAAACGTCATAGCGATTTTCATATATTCTTTGTCCATGCAGATCGCTGAACCCAGTACGCCACAACCTATAAACGGCACATTCATCATTTTAAATAAACCTTGTAATGTGCCATCTTCGCCGTTGGTGCCGTGAACAATCGGAAATGCACAATCAAAAGAATTTTTTTCATGGGTGATTAAATTTAAAATAAAAGGTTTTCCAAGGTGAGAAATGAATGAGACGGGTGTTTGATTTTTTAAATCAGAATCGTTCAGCGCTGTGAATTCGGACATATTTTTTTCTGAAAATAAATACCAAGTGCCTTGTTTTGAAATTCCGATCAGCGTTGCATCAAATTTATTTTTATCTAAAGCTTTGTAAATGTTAAAAGCGGATCTGATTGAAACTTCGTGTTCAGAGGATCTGCCGCCAAAAATGATCGATATTTTCTTTTTCATGAAGATAGCATGAACTATCTAACACATTTCGACAAGTTCTTTGCAAAGTCTGATCAGGCCTGTTTTAGATAACTGATCAAATTCGGAATCGGACAGCGAATAAGAGCTAGAAATGATTTTAGTATAACGATCTGTGATAAAATCATCAGAGGGGCAGTCTTCGGTATCAATACCCATTTTTTTTAAAGCAGATTTGTCGGAATCATCTGGGCTGATTGCAATAACCGGATTTTGTTTTTTTAACACACGAGCTATGACCTTCGCAGAATCTCTGAAGCCTACGATGGGCTTACTTTCAGAGTAAAAGCCATTGATGAGGGGTTCTATGTTTAGGGCGTCTGCCGAATGTGTCAATAATATCAGACTGTCGTAAGATTTTGTTTCGACAGTCTGCGTAGCATTTAAATTTTGAATTTGAATATTTGAATCTAATAAAATTTTTTGTAAGTAATGAACCATCGGACTCATTTTAAATTCGTCAGAGACTATAATTGCGATTTTTTTCACAGCTATTAATTTCCGGTGTTGATACTGTTTACAAATACACAGTTTTCAGCCAGAACTTTGCGGTTTCCGTAGGGCATCAACCCACGTACACAGTATTGCAAAACTTTAGATAAGAATGGCAATTGGCCTGCGACAATAAAAGTATAATGACTGCGCGAAGGGTTGCCTTGGTCATTGAGTTCTTTACTATCTAATAAATCAAATTCAATTTTTCGTGCGCTGACTTGGCATGTTTGTGAATCAGGGCAAATAGTTGTGTCAACAAGCGAAGGATTTAAATTCACCTTTGTTGGCGCAACAGTTAAATTGTGACAAGTGACTTTGTCTTCTTTGCAGTAATCTTTGCCTGTAAAATAATACAAAATCGGTAATAGCAGTGGATCCGATTTTGTTGGATTAAACGGATCATATTTGCGTTCAATATTTGTAAAAGACAATTCAGTTTGCAAAAAATTTTCCATGCTGTGAATAAAATTAATTGAAAATTCTGTTTGTGTGTTGACGATTGATTTGACTCGCAAATCTTGTTTAAAACGTTTTATATTTTGACTGTCTTCAAGTGTAATCGTTGATAATACGGAACTAAACTCATTCACTTTAATTTTACCAAAATCTAAAACTCCAACAGCGTCGCCCATGGCTTGCTGGACGTCTTTGGCTGCAACAACGGGGCCTAAATTTTGTTCTTCAAGGTTTTGTTTTTTTAAACACGATATATTTAAACCTAAAACTAAAACGGCGCTTAATGTGATTAAAATATTTTTCATATCGAATCCCAGCCCCACACCCAAATTGGCAACGGTAAAAGCTGGCTTAATACTTTTTGAGTTTCAGGCTTCATAAAATCAAGTTGGTTAATGCTGTTTGGGCCAAAAATAATTTGGACCAAATCTGTTTCGCTGGCCAATGTGTATAAATCAGTACCAACGCCAAAAACAATTTCACCATGTTTTTTCTCGAGAACGATTTGATCAAAACCTTCAGATTTAAATGCTTTTTTAATTTTTGTCGCAACAGAATCAAAATCTTGAATCCGAATCATGCCTAAATAACCTTGATGTTCGGTCGGTGAAACCATTCGCAATTTATTTCTTAAATTGACAGAATGAATCGGCGTCATAATTGTATATGATTTATTTTCTGTTTGAATCATATAACTGAATAAATCCATCAAACATTGAACGTTGCCGCCCCATTCGTGAATATAGTTTGTTAGATCTGCACCTTTGCCTTCGACAGCATAAGCCATTAATTGATTCTGTTGATTCCAAATCGTAAAAACATTTGAATTCGGAATTCTTAAGCATTTTTGAATATCGTCCACAGTGCGTACACCGTTTACAGTGTGTTGGTTATAAATTTTCAACAGAGCATTGGGGTCGATTTGCGAACCTTTAATAAATTTATAATCTTTGTTTTCGATGGGTAAAGGTTGATTCATTACGTATGTGTATTCAAAACCGGCTAATTCAAAACCAAATTTTCTGTAATAATCATATTGATCCGTCCACAAAATTACCAGATCGCAATTTTGCGCTGTGGCTTTGGCTAAGCAATTTTGTAAATTCTGTGTACTGAGACCTTTGTTTCTGTGATTCGGGTCAGTGACAACAGAGCCGATCGCGCCGACTCTGAAAATAGCATGCGGAGTTTTTATAATCACAGGCTTGATCAGCGCATGTGAAACAATTTGATTGTCTTCTTCGATGATGCTCATATTGTGCAAATTTTGATGTGTTAAAGCCGTGGGGTATTCTTGGTTAATTTGCCATTCTGCATTTTGACGCAAATTTTTATTTAAAAATTGAACTAATTTATCCAGCTCGTGAGCTTCTGGCGAACGCGGTCCTTGCATAGTGCCTCCAATAAGCTCTTATCATAACCGAAAATTGAATTTTTTTGATGGCCAGTTTCACTTGAAATTGACTTAGGGCCAGAATTTTCTTAGATTAGCGCTGTATGACAAGTTTAATTTTCGGAGGAAAACATGGCTGATTTAACGCAAAAATGGAAAGAAAACAAATCTGGAAAAATGTTTGTCGATCAATCGTGCATTGCCTGTGATGCTTGTGTTCTGTCTGCGCCGAAAAATTTCGCTATGCACGAAGACGATGGTCATGCTTTTGTTGTGAAACAACCTGAATCAACCGAAGAAATTTCGGCGTGCAAAGAAGCGATGGAGGGCTGTCCTGTTGAAGCCATCGGCGACTTTGGCGATGACAATTAATTTTTTTATTTAATCTGTTTTGAAAAAAACACCCTTAGACTTTGGTCTGACTTTAAAAAAACTTAAAAAACAATATCCTGATGCGCACTGTGCGTTGAATTTTAAAAACCCATTTGAATTATTAATTGCAACAATTTTATCGGCCCAATGCACAGACGAACGAGTCAATATTGTGACGTCTGTATTATTTGAAAAATTTAAAAAACCATCGGATCTAGCATCCGCAGATATTTTAGAAATTGAAAAGATAGTTCATTCCGCCGGATTTTATAAAAATAAAGCTAAAAATATTAAAGCCTGCTGCCAAATTTTATCAGAAAAACATAACGACAAAGTCCCCGTAAATTTAGATCAGTTGGTTGAACTTCCTGGTGTTGGCCGAAAAACAGCGAATGTGGTACTGGGAAATGCATTTGGTATTGCCAGCGGTGTCGTTGTTGATACGCACGTGATGCGATTATCGAATCGGTTCGGTTGGATCAAAAAATTAACTGACGCGGTAAAAATTGAAAGTAAACTGAACCAATTGTGTCCACAAAAAGACTGGGTGATGTTGTCACATTATTTGATTTCGCATGGGCGGGCAGTGTGTAAAGCACGAAGCCCACAATGTCAGGACTGCTTTCTAATGAAAGATTGTCCAAGTAAAAATATTTAGATACTATAATTTCATGTTACAATCCTATTTTGAGAGTCTTAAATACGTTGGGCATTTGCTGCCGGTTTCTTTTTTACGAATTTTTCTGGGTTATTTTTATATCGAACAAGCATTGAAAGATTGGAAATCACATATCTTAGGCAATTCGGCTATCGGAGATTTGCTGATTGATGCTGTTGGTAAAGCGAACATGCCGTATTGGTACCGACTTTTCCTAAGTGAACATTTGTTGCCGCATTGGAATATTTATGCGTTTGCTTTGGTCGGCGTACAGCTTGTGATCGGTATTTCATATATGATTGGATACGTAGTTAGACCCGCATCTGTATTAGCATTTATTTTTTGTTTAAATTATTTAGCAATATCGTCATCAAATCAGGAATTCTTTTTTAAATTAATGTTGGCCTGTCATCTGTTTATGGCTTGGGTGGGCGCAGGACGCTGTTTGGGGTTAGATTATTATTTTTACAAACGTTACCGTGGAATGTGGTGGTAGGCTGATGAAGCACTTTTTATTTTTAGTTGTTTCTGTTTTTTCGGGTTTGATAATTTTGTTTTTATATCGCGACGATTCGACGGTTGTTAAAGAAGGCTCGGTTTTAAAAATTTATGCTTCAGATTCTTTTTTAGCCAAGTGGGGTCCGGGGCCGAAGTTAAAAGAAATTTTTGAAAAACAAACTGGTCAAAAGTTAACATTTATCGAGATGAGCGATCCTTCGCTGACATTTCAAAAAATGAATTTCGACGGCGCATCGGCGATCGGTGATGTGGTGACAAGTTTGGATCAGTACGATCTGATTCGTTCAAAAGATAAAATAAAATGGAAAAAAATAAGTTCAGAAATTGATACCAAAACTACAGCTGATGTACCAAATGCCAAAGTTTTTGAAAATTTTGTAGCCTATAATTGGGCGCCGATTTCGTTTGTGTCGCGTTCAGATTTAAAAACGATGGTACAATCGTTAGATGATTTGTTAAAGCCCGAATTAAAAAATAAAATTGCATTAGAAGACCCCCGAACTAGTTCCCCAGGACTGCAATTTTTAGTTTGGGTCATGCAGACTAAAAACGAAGCTGATGCAATTCAATTTTTTAAGAAAATGAATCAACAAGCTCACAGTTATTCAGCGGGCTGGTCAGCGGCCTATGGTTTGTTTACGAATAAACAAGCCGATTTGGTTCTGTCGTATGTGACATCGCCGATTTATCACTTGATCGAAGAAAAAAATGCAAATTATAAATCACTGGAATTTACCGACGGACATCCAGCACAGATTGAATTCGCGGGAGTGCCCGACAGTTGTCAAAATTGTGAAGCGGCTATTAAATTTGTTCAATTTATGCAAACACCCGAGGCGCAAAAGATAATTATGTCAAAAAATTATATGCTGCCAATGTACAAGCCCGCACAAGATGCTACTGCGTTTGATACAATTAAAATTTATAAACTATTGTCAAAGCCATTGCCAAGCAAAGAAGAATTACAACGTTGGTTAAATATTTGGTCAGAGCTTAGAAAAAGCGAAGGATAATTTTTTATTTCAAGCTTTGATTTTTTAAATTTACTAAACGCTCTGAAAAATTCTTTAATTCAAGGTCTGGGCGCGGTCGGCGTTTGTTTGTTTTTGGGTTTTTATCTGGCATTAGGATTTTTATATTTTTCAGATCCAGTACAAAAAATTTTAAGACCCCTGTGCCAATTGGCATTTATTTTACCGTCTATTTTTACCATTTTAATCTGTTTTCAATTCATGAATCCATTTCCGTACGGGCACATTGGTGTCATTTGTATTTTCTCAGTGGTGCATTTAGGGTTTTCAACGATTTATATCGCCAATTGTTTGCAGGCACGAATAAAAAATATGGGTTTGATTTCAAAAATTTATAATTTAAATCGGATGACATTTTTTCGTCGCATCGTTTTACCATTGATCTGTAAAGATTTGGCCGTGTTAGGATTAATTATTTTTTTAAGCTGTATTTCAAGTTTAGCCATACCATTGGTCGCAGGCGCTGGGCACGCAACTAATTTAGAGCTGTATATTTTTGAAAAAATTTTTATTGAACAAAAATGGAACGAAGCTGTTATTTTATCCGTCATTCAAAGCGCTATACTGTTTTTAATAACCTGGTCAGTTTTTAAAAAGAATGGCTTCGTAGCAAATCAGAAAACACAATTTTTCAATTTTAGTTTAAGTTCAGTTTTTTCTGCCGCATGCTTAGTGGCTTTGATTACAGTTTATATTTGCGCGTATTTGTATAAGACCGCGATTGTTCTGATCGCTGCAGATTTAAATACGTTGTTTGATTCTGAATTTGCGGCGGCATTTTTAAATTCGATGATTACTTTTTCGGGGTTGATAGTTTTATTTTTATTCTTTTTAGTCGTTGTAATTTATTCGATTTACAAAAAAAAACACCCGCAGTGGATCAATCTATTCCTAAGTCCTTCAACAATTCTAGTGGGTTTTGGGTTATATTTATTGTTGCCTGCAAATCAAAGCGGCACTGATTTTTTTAAGATGAGCTTTGGTTTATTTATTTTATTTTCTGTGGGATTGTATCAGACGTATTTATCACCGCAATTGTCCGAATTAAAATCACAGTTGATCGTTTGCAGAATTTATAACCTAGATTTAAAAATTGTCATAAAAAATATGATCTGGCCACAAATGCAAAAAAATATTATTTTTGTAGTTTCGTTATTGTTTCTGTTATCACTGACTGAATTTTCATTGTTGAAAGCCACGGGATCGCAAAAGCAAACTGTCGGCACGTTGACTTTTCAGTATCTGAACAGTTACCGCATGGATCAGGCTTATGTGATCAGTTTTACATGCTTAATTAGTTGGTTGATTTTTTATGCTCTATTGCTTTTCTTAACGAGGGTGAAACATGTTCGTGATTAAAAATCTGGATTTTACGATCGATAAATTTAATTTAAAAATCGATATGTTGGATTTGTCGAAATGCAAAATAACAGCTGTCATGGGGCCGTCGGGGTCAGGCAAGACGACATTATTTCAGGTTTTGATTGGTATTTATCAACCACAAAGCTGGTGCTGGAATTTAAATGGTATACAAATGCACGAATTAAATATTGATCAACGTCAGTTGGGTGTCGTTTTTCAAAAAAACGAATTGTTTCCACATTTAACTGCGGCAGAAAATATTTATTTGATCATGAAAGCTAGAAATGCAAATTCAAAACAGGATCAACAGCAACTAGAGAAATACAAAACAGATTTGAAATTAGAAAATTGTTGGCAAACACGCGCAGAAAATTTATCGGGCGGCGAAGCGCAACGCATTTCTTTATTAAGAGCTGTTATGAGTAAACCCAGAGTCTTATTATTGGATGAGCCTTTTTCGGCTTTGGATTCAGAATTAAAATCTGAAGCCCGAAAAATCACGGCAGATGTGATTAAAAATCTAAATATCCCAACGTTATTGGTAACGCACGATTTAGAAGACGCAAAATCTTTGGATGCAAATATTCTGCGCCTTCATCAAGGTCGACTGGTTTAGCTTTATAATTTGAGTTTGTAAAACAATTATCTTAATAAACTGACGCGACTAACAGCTTGTGTTTGAACCATTGATCCGGCTCTGACTTCGGTAATAATTACGTTCAATGAAGCTCCACCCAAACACAATCCAGCCGCGATGCCGCCGGTATGGCACTGTTGGCGAACGAATGTGTACGAAGTTACTCCAGGTTTTAAATTTTGACGTGAAATTTCTTTGGTGATGTTGCCAGCTTTGATAAATGTTCGAATGTCGCCAGCTTTTGCTAAGATGAGAGCGTCAACAGCTTCGGTTGCTGATGAATCAAGTGCGACGGGGCGACCTGGTTCGATGCGAGGGCCCGCGGGTAATGCAGTTGCGAAAATGCTAGAGACAGTCACTACAGACATAATTAACGTTTTCATAGGAGCTCCTTGTTTTGTGTTTTTTTGTTCGAAGTAAAGTAAGCAAAACATTAGCCATATTTATCGATCGTAGTTTCGTACTGACGGTTTTTCAGTGTCGAATTTATTGACGGTTCAGAAATTTTTTACAATTGATTTATATTTTAAAATTTCAGACTGAACATCATATATAACAGTCACTGTGAAAAACAAAGCGTCATTATTTTTAATTTTAGCAATCCTTGTGTCGACATTTGGTTGTGGGGGTTCGCAGTCCGGTGGTCGCAAAGGCCAAGCAACAAAGCCAACGCGCATTTTAACACAGGAAGAAAAGCAAAAGCTGGCAACGACAACTATTTATTATATAGAGACCTTTGCAGCCAAAGATATGACAAGCTGTTCAGATTCAGAAAAAACAAATTTATTAGATCGATCCAGTCGCGTGTTTGTTCGTGCATGTAAAAAAGTTTTTGACAGCTGCCTGATGGAGGGTACGTGCTTGGTGACGATTCAAAATAAATTACGTATGTTAAATGTCGACGGCGTTGTGAATAACATTCATCGATTCAGAGACATCACAAATAATGAATGTAAATACGGGCGTGGTGCTAGCGCAGATCAAATCACATCTTACAAAAGTATGTGTGTGGATCCATTTTATTCAGTAGCCGCCGATTTAGATATTTATAATTTGGGTGATGTTATTTATTTGCCTGTGGTGCGTGGAACTGTTTTGCCTGACGGAACAACACATGATGGATATTTTATTGTGCGTGATAATGGTGGTGGAATTAAGGGTTACGGGCGTTTTGATTTTTTCACGGGTTTTTTTACAAATCAAAATTCACAAAATTCTTTTTTAAAATTGAAATTAAATGGCCTGCAAACATTTCCGGAATATACTGTGATTGTCGGTGATCAGGCTGATCAAATTCGAAAGCAAAGAAATTTTCCGTTGCTTCCAAATCCGAAATAAATTAAATAAAAATTAATTCGGGCAATTTTTTGATTGAATAATCAATCGTTGTAATTGCTGATCAACATTATTTGTATTTCCAGAGCGTAAATCGAAAAGCATGCTTTTAAACAGCTGTTCAGTTTTGCTGTTCAGTTGGCATTGCAAATTTCCTGAAGATGTCGTGCCCGATTTAATCAAACAAGAAATTTTACCAGATTCAAAAGTTTCGTTA
>JAYTMM010000207.1:0-2214 GCA_043728555.1 Pseudobdellovibrionaceae bacterium | reverse complement strand
GCCAACAAATAAAATAAAATCTGTGATTTAATAAAATTTCGACGATCAATGTCTGAATTTATAGATTCAAAAAGTAAGTTCATAATTGATAAAACACCTGGTCCACCTTAGGCTTCGTATTTTTTAAAACTAGGTATTTTAAAAGCTTGGCACATGTCTTCTTGAGGAATTCGCAAGATAATTTGATCTTTGTGTGCACGATCAAAACGTTCGACAACTAATATTGTGGTATCATCAAAAACACAAATATCTGAACTTGCGATCGGCAAATCAAAAGCACTTAAAAGTTGACCACACAGCCATTCATTTTCAACAGAATTTTTAAAGATAAAGTCATTTTGCAGAGAATTCATCTGAGGTTTAAAAATATGAGTTGTTGGCGTAGAGCCTGTCGGGGGAGTTAACCCAAATCTAGTTGAAAATTGAGGAAGCCAGCCTTTTATGGAATAATTTCCATTGCTTAACAAAGAAAGGCTCCTCATGAAAAAAAGTACCAAACAAAGAAAAGAATCTGCAAATCAAATCCAACAATTTTATGGAAGTGACGAATTTAATTTAAAAGTTGCTCAAGCCATAGACTGGGGCAAGCGCTCGATCGACATGCTGAATCAAGAAATGGGTAAAATGTTGGTGGAATCAATTTTTTTAATGGATCGGGAAAATATTTCGGGTCCTGATTACGCGCCAAAGAAAAATATTTATAAATGGGCCCATCAACAAGGTTCAGTTTTTATTGGCGATCAAAAAGTAAAAGTATCAAGGCCCAGATTGCGAGAAGTTGGTGGCGATGAAATTCATTTACCAAGTTACGAAAAATTAAAACAGCGAGGTCAGTTTTCGGAAGAAATTTTAACGAAAATGATGTCTGGCATGTCAGGTCGCCGTTATCACGAGGTTGTTCAAGATGCAGCGAATGCATTTGGCGTATCGCCGTCATCCACATCAAGGCACTTTATTGAAGTCACAGCAAAGCAATTAAAATTATTTTTAGAGCGAGATCTTTCAGAATTCAATTTATTTGCGATGATGTTGGATACTGTTCACAGGGGCGGGGTTGCATTTATTACTGCCCTTGGAATATCTGCTGAAGGTCACAAAAAAGTTTTAGGTTACTGGGAAGGCGCCACTGAAAACAATGAAATTTGCAAAGAACTTCTGGCTGATTTGGAAAACCGCGGATTAAAAATAAATTTTAATAATTTATTTATCGTTGACGGAGGTAAAGGCATTTTAAAAGCGCTGCGTGATAAATTTGGAAAAAATGTATTGATTCAGCGGTGCACAATTCACAAGGACAGAAATATTCAGCGGCACGTTTCAAAAAAATATAGAAACAGAGTTCATGATTTATATAAAAAAGCGATCGCACATACAAAGTACGATGATGCGCTGAAGGCCTTGGAAGATCTGGAAAAGGTATTGATGGATATGAATATTTCTGCCGCCAGGTCTTTGCGAGAGGCATTGCCAGAGCTATTAACGCTGCATCGACTACAGATCACTGGCGACTTATTTAAAGTTTTGCATACGACAAACGGCATTGAAAATGTTTTTTCATCGGTTCGTCACAGAGAGCATAATGTCAAAAATTACAATCCCGAATACAAGGGCAAAAAACGAAAGAAAAATTTATCGCAACGTTGGTTGGTTGCGGTGTTTTTAAAAGCTGAGAAAAACTTCAGAACCGTGAAAGGATTCAGTGATATCAAATCTGTAATTGCACGAATTCAAAAAATACAGAATCAAAACGTTGACAATAAAAATAAAATGGCAGCATAGTGAAATAAATTATGACGGTTGACTAACAAGACTTTCAACTAGATTTGAAATATCTCCGCAAAGATGATCTATCTTTAAACTTGCTACCGAGATACCCAAGTTACGCAATTCTAGAATGACCTTCCGAAGAAAATGTTCTCCAGCATGCCTAAACTCATCAATTCTTAATTCGTTTTGCATTCAGTACTGGTATCATTGTAATAAGTGATTGAAAATTACATAAAATTCACTTAATATGTAACTTAATGTTACTTCCAAACTTATATCATTTAAAATATTTTGCGATGCCGTAGACCTTGGCAGTATCAGTGCTGCTGCCACTAAAAATTTAGTAACTCATCCTGCGATTAGCAAAGCCATCACAAGTATCGAACGCCAAATAGGAGCCAAACTTCTTGTTCACAAAAAAAAGAGCTTTGAAATTACGCCTCTGGG
>JAYTMM010000206.1:0-1686 GCA_043728555.1 Pseudobdellovibrionaceae bacterium | reverse complement strand
TGCCGTGGGAAGTGAAAAATCCACAATTGATCGGAATTCATTTAAAGGGAAAAATGAATGGTTGGACGTCTGCGAAAGATGTGATTTTAAAACTTTGTGGAATGTTAACTGTTAAAGGTGGTACGGATAAAATAGTCGAATATTTCGGCGAAGGAGCGGATTCAATTTCTTGCACTGGCAAAGCCACGATCACTAATATGGGCGCAGAATTAGGCGCAACGTGTTCTGTGTTTCCGTACGATTCAAAAATGGCAGCATTTTTGTCAGCAACAGGCCGTAAAGATTTAACAGCAGTTTGTGATCAGAATAAAGATATTTTACGTGCGGATGATGACGTTGTAGCGAATCCAAAAAAATATTTCGACGAAGTTTATGAAATTGATTTATCAACATTAGAACCCCATTTGGTGGGTCCTCACACTCCGGATTTGGCTCGACCGATTTCAAAAATTGCCGAAGAAGCTAAATTAAATAACTGGCCGACAAAATTGTCATCGGCATTAATTGGTTCTTGTACGAATTCGTCATACGAAGACATTGGTCGTTCAGCAATGATCGCCGAACAAGCCATGAGTATCGGTGTACAGATGTCGCAACCCTTTTTAGTTTCACCAGGTTCAACGCAAATTCAAAATACAATCACCAGAGACGGACAAATGAAAACATTTGAATCTGTTGGCGCTGTTGTATTAGCAAATGCGTGCGGCCCATGTATCGGTCAATGGAAACGTGACGATGTTAAAACAGGCGACGTGAATACGATCTTGACGTCTTTCAATAGAAATTTTCGCGGACGCAATGATGCAAATCCTGAAACACTTTGTTTTATTGGCTCTCCAGAAATTGTTATGGCCATGGGACTGGCAGGACGTATTGATTTCAACCCAATGACGGATGAATTAGTGGGTCCCAATGGAAAAATGAAACTGAAAGCTCCGTTTGCACCTGAATTACCAGAAAAAGGATTCATGCCAGACACTGAAGGTTATCAAAAACCAATCGGCGCAGCCGTTGCCGTTGCAGTCAGCCCGACATCTGAAAGATTACAATTGCTGGCGCCATTTAAAACTTGGGACGGTAAAGATTTTGAAGGTCAACTGTTGTTAGCAAAAGCCAAAGGTAAATGCACAACGGATCATATCAGTCCCGCGGGTAAATGGCTGAATTACCGCGGTCATTTAGATAAAATTTCTGACAACATGTTGTTAGGTGCAGAAAATGCATTTTTACCAGGTGAATTTGGTAAGGCAAATAATTTGATGACTGGCGAGAAAAAAGAATTCGCCAAAGTTGCACGTGAATATCAAAAAGCTAATAAAGGTTGGATGATCGTCGGCGATGAAAATTACGGCGAAGGTTCATCGCGTGAACATGCGGCGATGTCGCCGCGATTTTTAGGTTGCACAGCCGTGATCACAAAATCATTCGCACGAATTCACGAAACCAATCTGAAAAAACAAGGCGTTTTGGCTTTAACTTTTGTTGACGGAAAAGATTACGCAAAAATACAAGAAAAAGATTTGTTATCAATTCGTGGATTAAAAGATTTAGCTCCAGCGAAAAATTTAGTTCTGGAATTAAAACATGCTGACGGTTCTGTTGAAAATATTGCTGTGAAACACACTTATAACGCTGAACAATTAAAATGGTTTAAAGCGGGAAGTGCTTTGAATTTGATTCGCGCAG
>JAYTMM010000205.1:0-2915 GCA_043728555.1 Pseudobdellovibrionaceae bacterium | reverse complement strand
GGCGCCCATTTTTTTTCTTGTTTTGACGGAGAATCGCCCTGAATTAAAAAATGATCTGTGCTGATTACGGTCGACATGTCATTTCTCTGATTTGAATTTGAATTTTTGAAGATAATATTAATTTTTTCGCCAACAGCCGTTTTGCAAAATGGCACATCGACATTTATTTTTTTCAAAACTTCATCAGGTCTATTTCGCCAGCAGGTTTTAATATTGTTTTGAATCAAAAAATTATAAAATGAATAATGATCCCAGTCGGCATGCGACAGATACAGTTCATTTACTTTGTTACGACAAAATTGAATATACAGCGGTTTTATTTTTTTCAAGGCAAAGACTTCGCCACCAAAATCAAAATGTGTACAGGTTTCATTTGTCACTTGAGTCACCCATTGTCCTTGACCTGAATTCCAAATGATCCATTCGTTCATATGTATTGGTGAATCAGCCAAACTCATTTTAAAAAATAAAATCAAAAAAATATATTTACTCATACACAGTCCTTAGGTTTTGTTTCGGTAAAAATGCAAAATAAAATGAAGTGATAAAATCAGGCCCCAATTCAATAAAATTGACGTTTGAAACGACGTTGTTAATTCACTGGTCGAAAGCTCCATTAACGATAAAACAAAATTCAATATGTTGATGACGATTGCAAAAACAGAATCTAAAAATGGAAAAGCTAAAACTAAAAAGGCCAAAGGCAGTAAAATGAATTCTAAAACGGGTGTAAAAAATAATGCGATAATCAATACCGAAACTTGCGGGAACCCCAAGGCTGAAAACGTAAATAGATAAAAAACATAGAACGGCAGCTGTTTCAAAAGTGAATTTGTATTTTTCAAACAGCGAAAATTGATTTCAATGCCCAAAGCAGCGAGCCAGCTCATTTGTAAACTGAGCGATGTAATCCAGTTCGGATTCAATGCCAAACAGATAAAACCAACTAACAACAAAACATAATCTTTGGGCCAATATTTAATTTTTTGTTTCAGAATATCAAAAATCAGCAAGCCTATAAAGCTTCGCACAATCGGAGGGTTAAATAAGCAAATGGCACAGTAAAGAAACAACACTACGAAAATAATTTTTTTAGAATGAAGGACATTTGCTTGTTTAAAAATGAATTCTAGAAATTTGTAAATTAAAATCAAATGCGTTCCAGAAACCACAAACAAATGAATCAAGCCCGAGCTTGTGTACAAATGTGATATTTGAAATGATTCAAAGTTATGTCCGCAGACCAGAGCATTTAATGTGGCTTGGGTTTCTGGATTTTTTGGTAACAGATTTATGCAGGTTTGATGTAGTGGATTTGTCAGTAAATTAAGTTCCGACAAAATCGAAAACCGAATTTGAAAGTTAATCAAAGTGAATATAAGTAGCAATAGAGGCAAGTACACGCCTTGAAAGGCGCAAAAACAAGCAGGCCAAATTTAATATTTGTCACATTTATTTGCCGTAATTTCAGATTTTTGATGGTATCATAACAGATTTATTTGATTTTTATGATTTATCTATTAATATCAAATACTTAAGTATGTTTTTATTTTCAGCATTTCGCTGAAAATGCTGATTATCAACGGGTCCAAAGTCTAGTTTGCGGTGTTATAAACACTTTATGTGGATAACTTTGTTAAGGTTTGTTGAAAAATAAGCAAAGCTTCAGTTTAATAAAGGTGAGGTCATTTAAGATATGAAAAAAATAAACATTCTCTTTTTTTTAGTGTGTATGTTGTCGACAACAGTATTTTTTGCTGCTCTACCGCAAAAAACATCTCAAAAAAATATTGCAACGACTGATGCAATATCTGATCTTGAAAAATTGACGGGTGTTAAGACATTCGTGTTTAAACAGCCCTCAGAAAAAGCGCTGCACATGGCTCGTGAAAGTCGCGATCAGAAAAATTATATTTTAGCGATCAAGCGATATAATTATATTATCAAGAATTTTTCTAAAACAAAAGAAGCAACCCAGGCTTTATTAGATAAATCGGCGATGTATAAAAAAATGGGTTTCGAAATTCCTTCAAAATATAATTTAGGTAAAGCCGTTCAATTTTCAGCATTGCAAAAAGCAACAGGGATATTGAAAAAATAAAAATGCAAAGCCAATTTCAAAGATTTTGTTTTTTAATTATATCTGTACTGATTTGTGTGGCAACCCACGCTGAAGAGCCCGTCGTTGTTAAATCAACGTCTTCGATATCAGTGCCGCCGACGCGTCCTCGCTTAGATGATCTTCAGAAAGCAAGCAGCTCATTTGTTGCGGACCCAGATCCTTTGGATCCTTTGCCATTAAAAAATGAAAGCCTTAAAGAAGACGACGAACCTGTTCTTGAAGATATCCGCGGTATCTTAAAAGCGCCGAAAACAAAAAAAACAACAGTATCTCCTACTCAAAAACCAGTTCAATCGGAAAAAGTAACTACGGATTCGGATGACGAGATAAAGCCAAAAGTTCAAATTCAGAAAAAAATCAAGAATACTGTAAAAGTAAAAAAAATTACAAAGCTTGTTGCTCAACAGAAAAAAAATAAAAAAATTAAATCTGTAAAATCAAATCGTAATCCTGACGAGCCAGATTTGAACTATGAAAACAAGCTGAATCAAATTTACAAAACATATAATATAAATCCAACTTCGGCTGAAGTTTGGAGCAAAGTCACCTCTGAAAGAAAAGTAGAAACTTTCATTGTTGAAAAAGGCAATACATTGGAATCGATCAGCCGTATATTATTCGGTGACAGTCAGTTCTGGCCAAAAATTTGGGCTTTGAATCATCAATCAATTTCAAATCCACATCAGATCTATCCTGGGCAAAAAATATATTTTTTTCCGGCGACTGAATCTGATTTGCCTACGATCAGTATTGATCAAACCGTTGATTTGCAAATTGCGTCATTCGGTAAGAG
>JAYTMM010000204.1:0-4567 GCA_043728555.1 Pseudobdellovibrionaceae bacterium | reverse complement strand
TAAAAATTCAAGCTGAACCTTTGGAATTGTTACTGCAATATTTGTATAGTCCTGTGAAATTTTACGATCTGCTAATATTTCTGAATAATATTCTACAGCGTCTAATTTGTAATTTTCACGCAAAGTTTTAAGCTTTGCCTGAATTAAATTTTCTGGCGTATTTAAAATAACATCACTGATCGTATCGGCATATTCGTAACCGCGGCGCTTCTCTTGCACTAGAAATGAATCCACCACTTCGGATGCATTTTTTAAAACGCCGACCATTCGACCCGAGAACCATTTTTCAAAACTGCTGTTCAAATAAAAAACAGACAAAATTAAAACCAATGTTGTTGGGATAACAGAGAACGCCGCAAAAGCCACTGTCAGTTTCGATTTTAGACTTGAACCATAAAGCTTACTTCGGCGTTCAAGAAAAATTTTAACTACGTTTCTGAATATCAAAAATAATAACAGCAGTACAAGGACCAAGTTAAAATTAACTAAGCCAATAAAATAAATAATATACGGAGCTGGTAAATTTTGACCAGATCTGAAAACATAAACTTCGACACCAATTAAAAATGCTAACAATATCGAAATTGCAAAAATCAACAGTATTTCGCGTTTACGTTTTTTTGATTCTTGATTAATAATATTTTTTTTGATCAGATCACGCATCAATATTTTTTTTTCTATATTGAATTAAGCTTTGAATTGTACCGACTTTGATTTGATGTTTTTTAGAAAATAAAAATAAATCTGCTGCGCGCGACATACTGCCATCTTCATTCATGACTTCACAAATCACAGCCGAAGGATTTAATCCTGATAATACGGCCAAATCATGACTGGCTTCGGTATGACCTGCACGCGCAAGCACTCCGTTTGAATTTGCTTTTAGCGGAAATACATGGCCCGGACAAATAACGTCAGCTGGCTTTGCGGATTCGTTGATCGCGATTTGAATAGTGTGCGCACGATCGTTTGCAGAAATTCCACTACTGATTCCATGGCTGGCTTCGATGCTAACTGTGAATGCGGTTTGTGTTTGACCCGCTTGATGTTCAGCTGAATTCATCATCGGCAATTTTAATTTTTCAATTTGCTTTTCAGATAGGACCAAACAAATCAGGCCGCAGGCTTGTCTGGACATGAAATTAATATGTTCAGCTTTAACATGTTCGGCAGCGATCATCAGATCGCCTTCGTTTTCACGATGTTCATCATCCGTCAAGATAACGAATTTTCCGTTTTTAAAATCTGTGATAATTTCAGAAATTGGACTGAAAGACATAGTCGAGTTGCACATCCTGTAAACGTTGTTTACAAAAACTTAACATGCTTTAAGTCTACATTTCACAATTTTTTTGAATAAATTACTTCTTAGCTGCTGCAGCAGGAACATCTGCTACTAATTGATCAACTCGCACAAGAGCTCCAACATCGATCGACTGATTTTCATCCACATTAAGCACTTTAGCTTTCGACATCAGATTTCCAGCATCTTCGATCTCGATGATCCAAGGTGTGCTTGTAACAACGGTTGACCCAACCAGTACACCGGTTTCTCCGCAGGCTTCGCCCATCCAATCGTGAACTTCGTTTTCAACTTTTAAACGATCGCCTTTTTTAAGACCCAATTCAGCACCGCCAACGATCACGACGTAATTATCACGACTGTACATCACACGCGTTTGCCATTCTTGACGCTGAAGTGATAATAATTTTGCAGCGATATCTTTGACTGCAGTTTGCAAACCCTTCAGCACTGTTTCAGCCATACCCGTCGCACGATAAAACTGTGGCCCAATGTGAATTATTCCCAAATCAATTCCGAAACCAACAGCATAATCTTTTTTGAAAACTTCTGAATTTGTGCTGGCCATATTTTGCTGAGTCCATGGATCAAATGCATGCATGCTCAGATCCATACGCATTTTATCCATTTTAAAATTTGCAGAAATTGGAATTTGCACTGTTGAATTAAAACCAAATTGTAACGAAGCCCCTGAATAAGCTTCAAGCGAATTAATTTTACCAGCAATATAATGTTGAGGTCTTGAAATTAAACAATTTGAATCACGTGTCAGCTGAATGTCTGAAGCTTTTGCCGTGGGAAACCAATTTTTTAACTGCACATTTGATTGATCAGAAAAAGTTGTTTTTTGCATACTGTTTTGAACATTAAATGTTTGATTTGAAACACCGGGATAAATATTTCTTTCGAAGAAGTTATTGGATTCAAAAAAAACACCGCTTAATTGATTTTGCGCGACTTCAGAAAAGTTAAAACCCGAAGCATCCATGAAACTGGATGCTTGCATGCCGATGACTTTAATATTTTTTTTAAGCTGACGAGCCTCAGGAGCAGGAGCTTGTTGGCATTTTTGATTGGCCATCAATAGCGTACCCAATGTAACTATTGATAGAGATTTTAAAATCAAATTCTTTTTTGCGAACATGTTCCCACCCCTTGGTTTTTACCGGCCAGACCTTAGTCTCTTATACAGATTAAGGTCTAGCACGACTTTGATCGACATACTTTGGTCTAGTCTAAAGGGGTGAACTGGAATAAAGCGAATTTATTTTCAGTGTGCTATTTACTGAAAATAAATTCGACAGTTTGGTCTGACTTCAATGCAACTTCAACATTTTGCCTGCTCTGAAGTTCGCCAGAAATAATTAATTTCGCAAGCGGATTTAAAATTTCGTTTTGAATGACTCGCTTTAATGGTCTTGCTCCGTACACGGGATCAAAACCTTTTTTCGAAAGCCAAACAATACATTCATCTGAAAACGTCAGCTCAATATTTTTTTCTTTCAGACGTTTGCAAACATCATTTAATTGAATTTTTACGATATGGTTTAAATTTTTCTGATCTAAAGATTTAAATTCGATGATGTCATCGACACGATTTAAAAATTCTGGTTTAAAAAATTGGCGCAAAGCTTGTTGTATTTTTTCTGGCGTCGCTGCGCCTAACTCAGAAGATGTTCCTAAATTCGAAGTCATCACAATGACTGTATTTTTAAAATCGACTGTGCGGCCTTGCGAATCTGTTAACCGGCCTTCATCAAGCAATTGAAGCAAAACATTAAATACATCTGGATGTGCTTTTTCAATTTCGTCAAATAAAACAACTGAATATGGTTTTCTGCGAATGGCTTCAGTCAACTGCCCGCCTTCGTCGTAACCGACATACCCTGGGGGCGCACCAATCAGTCTGGCCACAGAATGTTTTTCCATATATTCGCTCATGTCAATTCGAACAATTGCGGATTCATCATCAAATAAAAAATCGGCCAACGCTTTGACAGTTTCAGTTTTTCCGACCCCTGTTGGGCCCACGAAAATAAAACTGCCGATGGGTTTGTTCGGATCACCAATTTCAGCACGGCTGCGGCGAACTGAATCTGAAATAATTTTCAAAGCGTGGTCTTGACCGACGACTTTTAATTTCAAAGCGTCTTCCATCGTTAATAATTTTTGCATTTCGGTTTGTAACATTTTTGAAACCGGAATATGCGTCCATTTCGAAACAATTTCAGCAATGTCTTCGGCGTCGACTTTTTCTTTCAGCAATGAATTGTTTTTAGCTTTGATTTTTTCTTGCAGTTCAAAAATTTCTTTTTCTAATTGCGGAAGCTTTCCATATTTTAACTCGGCGGCTTTTTCGAACTGGGCTTCACGTTCAGTTTTTGCAATTTCAAGTTTAATATTTTCTATTTCAGATTTTAAATTTTTAACTAAATCGATTTGCGACCGCTCAGACTTCCATTTTTCACGCAGATTTTGCACGTTCCATGTCAGATCTTTCAGTTCATTAGAAATCTGCAATGACCTTTCGATTGATTTCGGATCAGTTTCTTTTTTTAGAGCTTCGATTTCGATTTTGTGACTCAATATCTTCCGCTCAAGCTCGTCAACAGCTAAAGGCACGCTGCGATTTTCGATTCCTAATTTACTTGCGGCTTCGTCCATCAAATCAATAGCCTTGTCTGGCAAAAAACGATTTGTAATATAACGATGTGATAATTTCGCTGCCGCGATAAGGGCCGCATCTGTGATTTGCACAGAATGATGAACTTCGTATTTCTCTTTTAATCCGCGCAAAATTGTAATTGTCTCGTCGACAGTGGGTTCATCAACAAGTACTGTTTGAAAACGGCGCTCAAGGGCTGCATCTTTTTCAATATGTTTTCGGTACTCATCAAGTGTTGTTGCGCCAATGCAACGAAGTTCACCCCGCGCCAACGCAGGTTTCAACAATTGCCCTGCATCCATGGCGCCTTCGCCTTTGCCTGCTCCAACCAACGTATGCATTTCATCAATAAATAAAATAATTTCACCATCTGCTGTTGTGACTTCTTTGATGACGGCTTTTAAACGGTCTTCGAATTCACCACGATATTTTGCGCCCGCAATCAGTGATCCGATATCAAGCGACATTAATTTTTTTCCCAGCAAATGATCAGGAACATCTTTTTTAATAATTCGAAGGGCCAAACCTTCGGCAATCGCGGTTTTACCAACACCGGGTTCGCCAATCAGAACTGGATTATTTTTTGTTCGACGAGACAA
>JAYTMM010000203.1:0-7215 GCA_043728555.1 Pseudobdellovibrionaceae bacterium | reverse complement strand
GCTCCGTTACCCAAACCCATTCCGCCTTGACCTGCACAACCGAATGCGCCTTGGCCTTGTGTTCCGTTTATTGCTCCGTAAATTCCACCTAAAACAAATGGTGCGCCCATTGATACTGCTGTCGGATAACCTTGTTGTGGAGGGTAACCCAACTGCGCTTGGTATTCCGCATTTCGATCATCGTATTTTTTACCTAAATAACCCAAACCTAAACCCAAACCAATCGAACCAATAATCGAAGTCCAATCACGTTTCGGAGCTTGGTACGAATATCCACGGCTTTGTTGATCACACTCAGGACAATCTGTCGCTTCTGTTTGATTGCGTAAACGATCTTCGCGATCAAGTTTTGCACGTTCACGCGCATCACTGATTGAAGATTTACGAACTTCAATGTCGTCTTCGGCACGAGTGATTTTTGCTTGCGCATTGTCGGCTAAAATTTTATTTTTTCGATAGTCTGCTAAAAATTTATTACATTCACTGGCTGAATATAAACTGCGTTTACGATCATCGGGACGCAAAGTATCATCAGAACAAATTTCAGCAGATAATTTACCGCCATCAGACGTACTGTTCGCTGCGCAATAATTTTTACCTTTGTTCCAGTTCATTTTTAATTTTGCAGTGACATCAATTTTACTGCCGCAATCTGTTTTAGGTGCTTCGACAGTTTTACCATCAGCATCGACTGTCGTTGATGCTGTCGTTCCTTTTTTAGGATCGCAATCATAACCATTAAAATCTTTGTATTTATCACATTGATAATCATTTTGAATGTGCGTGTCTAATAAGAAATCCAAAACATCACCGTCGAAAACTTTTTCTAAACGCGTTCGTGCAAATTTCATTTCGCTTTCAAATTTTGTTTTTTCAGATTTACGTTTTTTTAAATCAGTTTGTAATGAAGATATTTTTGAACGCAATTCTTTTTCATCATCAGACATATCTGTTGCACCACTGCCTGCACGTTGATTGTATGCACATTGCTGTTGACCGCCCCACTGACCTGATCCCCATTGACCTTGTCCACCGTAACCTGCGCCGCCGCCCATTTCGGCACCGTAGCCTCCGCCAAAGCCTCCACCGAAACCAGCTTGTGCCTGAACTCCGCCGCTAAAACCGTATTGCGCGTTTGCATATTGATGTGTAACTAAAAAAGAAAACATAAAAATAAATACAAAATTTATTTTAAGTAAACGATTCAAAATTAATTTTTGCGACATAGGGTCTCCTGCATACAATAAGTAAAACACTTCTAATAACTAGATCATCGTATCATTTTTCGACAGAATGTTGCGACGATTAGAGAGTCTAGGTCGAAAAATAGTCTTAAGTCCGACACTTCTATTGACCATAGTCTGTCTGGACCTTATCGGCCTAGACCCTGATTCAACGCTCCGATATTCTTTTCAAATGACAACAGCTAGTGAAAACATAACTGCAATTTCTGTAAAACCATATTTACTTTGTCTGGATGATGAAATTGACAATTTGGATGCGCTTGAAAGAATATTTCGAAAAAAATATACAGTATTAAAAGCTCTGACTCCCGCCGAGGCCTTTGATCACCTCGACCAACATCCACGATTGGCCGTGATTATTTCAGATCAGAGAATGCCACAAATCACAGGCGTCGAATTTTTAGAAAAATCAATTGCAACACACCCCGAAGCCATTCGCATATTACTGACTGGTTATACAGATATTGATTCGGTCATCGGTGCCGTCAATCAGGGGCAAATTTATCGTTACTTAACAAAACCGTGGGACCCAGTTGATTTACAAAACACTGTCGATCAAGCCCTAGAAAAATTCAGTCTGCGGCAAGAACTTAAAAATAAAAACAAAGCACTCGAAAAAGCCCTGACTGAATTACAAAATTTAGATCTAGCTAAATCGCAGTTTATGATTTTAATTAATCACGAATTAAAAACTCCGCTGACAACAGTTTTAAGCTTTGCAGGCCTGTTGAAAGAAACTGTTTTATCTGATGAGCAAAATTTATTTACCGATCGTATTTTAAAGTCTTCAGAAAAATTAAAAAGTATCGTCGATGATGTTTTGTTAGTTGTTAAGGGCGAAGTCGGATTAATTCCTGTCAAAGTCGAAAATTTTAAAATTGATACGATTTTTTTCGATCTGCCACCAGAAATTAGTTTGTCATTAAAAACCAAAAACCAAACTTTGCGTTTTGATTTAAAAAAATCCGAAATGACATCAGATCCACAATTGGTCAAAACTGCTGTGATGCGCGCTTTGCAAAATGCGACCAAATTTGGTCGCACACAAAGTGATATCCTTATACAAGCCACCCCTTCGGCTGATGGCGGGCTACTGCTAAATATCCAAAACCAAGGACCATTGATTTCACAGAGCGTTCTGGATAAATTGCTGAAGCCTTTTTTATTAGACGAAAATGTAATGAATCATTCTGTCGGTATGGGACTGGGACTGACAATTTGCCAAACGCTATTAAAAGCACTTGGCGGTAAGCTTGCAATTTTTAACACCGATGATGGCGTCGCCGTGGATTTTAATTTTAAATAAACACTAAGCTCGAACAAATCCGACACCGTCCGGATTTGTATGTTATCGGAAGTCACAGCCGATTTAAGTATGTATACAGATGGTCCATTTTTGCAATATAGCTTCGTATGAAAATACTTATTTTTGCAATTGCCGTTTTAGCCGCTGAACAAAATATCTTTGCCAAAACAGATTCAAAACTTAAATCAGTAGTACCTGATAATGCACTTATTATCGAAATGGGCGAAGATTATAAAATTAAGAATGTTGCAAATAAAATTTGGATAGAAAATTTAAAAACTGTGAAGGCTGAACCCGCAGGTAATGGCATCGTATTAAAACCACAGTCTGTTGGCAGCTGTAAAATCAGAATCGATGGGCAAATTAAAACGATCAGCGTTTTACCGCCTGGTTACAGATCATCATATGATTTGTGGCAAAAATTATCATTTCAGTTCCCAAATGTTCAAGTCGGTTTTTGTGATAATACGATCTGTTTAAACGGCAGTATCAACACAATGAACGAATTCGAAAAAATTGTTCGCTTAATGCAAGAAAAAAATGCCGCTATGTTTTTGGGTCTGAAAGTAAACGACGAACTCAAAAAGAAAATTGAAACTTGGTATGTTAAATATTTTCGCGAGAACAGCATCACTCCACTTAAAATTATTTTTACCAGTACATGGAAAGTTTTTTTAACTGTCAAAGAAGATTTTACATCTAATAAAGAAATATTACAAAAAGTCGGCTTGAACGTCATTGAAAATAAACAGAAATTAGACATCGCTGATAACGTGCGTGTCAAAATTCAAATCACAGAAATTAAAAAAGAATTAACGCGCAGTTTGGGCATCAAATGGCCCGAAGAATACAGTGCGAAAATTTTAGATTCAGTCACCACGGGACTTGACCCCTTTGATTTAAAGTTACGAGCTTTTGAAAAAAATGGAGACATGAAGGTCTTAGCTTCGCCAAATTTGATTTGCCGAAATGGAAAGTCTGCTGAATTTTTTGCTGGTGGCGAATTTCCAATTGTGACTCGAGATAATAAAAATTTTCAAGCTGTCGTTTGGAAAAAATACGGTATCGAATTAAAAATCAAACCACAGATCGATTCCATCGGCCAAATGAGCATCGAATTAGAAACAGAAATTTCATCCATTGATAAAAGCCGCGAAGTGAATGGTATCCCCGCAATTCACGATCACAAAGTCATCAGTCAATTTGATATGATTCAATCGAAAACAATAGCACTGTCGGGTTTAATTAAAAATGAAACTGGTACGTCTAACGAAGGCCTTCCATTTTTGGGTTCGATTCCGATTCTTGGAAAACTTTTTAGTAGCGAAGAATTTTTAGAAAATCGCACAGAGTTGGTCATTTTCGTGACCCCTGAATTGATGGAGCCGTAAATGAATATAGAAGTCCAAACTAAATTATCTGAAATTTTTAAATCTCAAAAAGAATTATTAGAAAAAAACTGGGACCTAGAAAATGACACTGAATCGAAAGATCTTCAGTTGAAAAAAATATTGCTTCAAAAAACGAATGATCTGGAGATTCATTTAAAGCAAAGAATTTACGATGAAATAGAAAAACTGGGCCCGCTTGAAAATTTAATTTCTGATGAAGACGTTACAGAAATTTTAGTCAACGGCCCAGATTGTGTTTTGTTTGAAAAAAAAGGACAACTCATTCAAAGTGATGATTTTTTCTTTGATACATCGACATATAACCAATGTATCGAACGTATTTCGCAGTTATGTCATTCGTACATGAACAAAGAAAAGCCATTTATTGAAATCCAAATCGGTACACTGCGATTTACTTTGATTTACTCAGACCTATCACGCGGCCAACATTTATTATCAATCCGTAAACAGCCCAAAGATATCTGGACACTTGAAAAATTAAAGACCAATAACTGGTGCACAGATCAACAATTTGAACTGATTCAAAAAATTTTGCGCGATCAGAAAAATTTTTTATTCGTTGGCGGCACGAGCTCTGGCAAAACCAGTGCTTTACAAGCCTTAATGAATGAAATCTCAAATACTGAACGACTTGTGATTATCGAAGACACCCAAGAATTACGACTGTGCAATCCACTGAGTGTGTCCTTGCTAACACGAACAGATGTTTTAAATAAAAATAACGACGTCACAATGACTGATTTATTGAAACGTGCTTTGCGATTACGTCCCGACCGCTTGGTGGTCGGTGAAATTCGCGGCGCCGAAGCCACCAATTTACTGATGGCTTTGGCGACAGGTCATGACGGCAGCTTTGGATCAATGCATGCAAAATCTGCGTACGAAGCCCTGTTACGGCTTGAAATGCTGATTCAGATGGGAGCTCCGCAATGGAGTTTGCAATCGATTCGTCGCTTGATTGGGCTTACGGTTGAATATATTTTTGTCGTCGAGAAAAAAAATGGCCAAAGACGCCTTGAAGGAATTTATCAAATTACATCTGTCGAAGAAAATGGAATGACCTTGATGAAGTTAGATTCCTAGTTCCTGCGAACAAACTTTCTAAATACTTGATATATTTAAAGTTAATATTCAATGGAGTACTCATATATGGATAAGTTAATTTTAGAACTTTTAGCCATGGGAGAGTACAATTTAACTAGGCATGCTATCATAAGAGCTACCCGACAGAAATATCAGTGACGATGATATTAAAAATTGTGGTTTAACGGGAACTGTTCAACGCACATCAGACAACAAGATACGCGTCACAGGCAGGGACTGCGAAAATGAAGATTTGATAATTATTTGCGTCTAAAAAAACGGCGTCTTAATTATTACAATTTTCTGAAAAGGAAAGTTTCGAATGAAGAAAAAAAGATGGACTGAAGATTGTGATAATTTAGTACCCCTAGATTACATAAGATTTTTAGACGTTCCAATGTATTCCTCTGAATATGGTGATGTTATTGATGTAAAATTTGGACTTTTAGAATTTTTAGCTGCCGAAGCTGTTCTTAAAATGGGGATTCCAATTCGCGGCCTTGAGGTTAAATTTTTAAGAAAAGTCGCTGGACTTTCTATGGAAAAATTTGCGAACAAATTAGGTTTGTCATCTGGAACTGTTTTTCATTGGGAAAAAGCCGCCAAAGAAACGTTAGCTCCGGTCAACGAAGCTGCCGTTCGTGCTTTTATTGCAGAGACCTTAAATGTCGAGATCTCTTCGCACTTTTCAAAACTTGTTGGACATGCGCCACATCGTCTTGAGTTAAAAGCGAGTTAGATTGAATAACTTTTCTGAGTTATTTTCTCTGGCTTTGACAAAATTTTCATTAAATGGTCTGCAACTGAATCTGCAGAGCGCAGTTCATTAGTTTTTTTGTATTCTTTAAATCTTGAAACCTCAGGAAAGTCTGATTTTTTCAGACCACGAATAACCGCCTGCATGCCAGTATCGATGATACCTGGAGCATAAGTGAAGGCTTTTACTTTTTTATTTTTTTCTAATTGAATTTGCATCACAGAATTAAACATTTCAATGGCTGCTTTACTTGAACAATATATTGACCAGTTCGTAATGGCAAAACTGGCTGCGCCGGAACTGATTTGTGTAATGACTTTATAGCCTTTGTGATTTGTTTTTTTTGACATCAACCAATTCGTCAAAAGCACTGGCACTGTATAATTCAAATAAATATGTTTTTGAATTTCTGTAGTATTTAACTTGCCAATTTCTGAAACGGGCTGAATTTGTGCGGCATTGTTTATAAAATAAATGTTCTGACAATTTTTAAAATTAATTTTCTTAAAAATGTAGTTCAACATTTTTTCGGTTTCAGAAAAAGCCACTGATAAATCATGTTTAATTTGGATTAAATTTTCGCTTTGGTTTTCACTTTTTATTTTTTTAAGCTGCATGTTTTTATTCTCAGAACGTGAAATTGTAATCACGCATTGATTTTTTAATAATGCATTTTCTGCAATAGCGGAGCCCAAACCTTTTGAACCGCCCGTAATAATATACAAATCTTTTTTCTCTGATTTCATTTAAGCCTTTAAATTATGATGGTTTATTTCTGTCGGCCAAAAACTTCTCAGCGATTGGGCTCAACTTAACACCGACTTCGTTCAACTGATCGCGACTGACTTCGCTTGGACAATCAGACATCAAACATGATGCTTGTGATGTTTTAGGAAATGCGATCACCTCACGAATTGCTTCGGTTTGCGTTAACAACATAACCAAACGATCCATTCCCCACGCGATACCACCATGCGGAGGCGTTCCGTATTTTAACGCCTCTAAGAAGAATCCAAATTTAGCTTTGGTTTCTTCTTCGGTCATACCCAATAATCTAAAAATGGCTTGTTGAATTTCATTTCGATAAATACGAATCGATCCGCCACCCATTTCGTAACCGTTACAAACTAAATCATAAGCCTTAGCCAACATTTTTGGATACGCTTTTTCATTATTTGCTATCATATCGTCAAAAAATTCGTCCGCTGGGGACGTGAACGGATGGTGGCGCGAAAACCATTTTTTTTCTTCAGGAAAATATTCAAGTAACGGAAAATCAACGATCCATAAAAAATTATATTTTGTAAAATCAATGAGCTTTAATTCACGACCTAAATGAGATCGCAATGCAGACAATGCCGCACACGCTGGATCATAATCATCGGCGACTATAAGGGCGCAATCTTTGTCAGA
>JAYTMM010000202.1:0-4911 GCA_043728555.1 Pseudobdellovibrionaceae bacterium | reverse complement strand
CCCAGATTAATTAAATTTTTAATCCCCGCCAAATAGGCCGAATGAATCACATTTTTATTGATATCTAAATTTTCTGTTAAAAATTCGACAGGGTTCGCCATGTTGGCTTGAATGCCACCGACGCGGCCTGCACAGTGAATAATAAAATCTGGTTTTTTATTTTTTAAATAACCTAAAACTGAATCTGCGTTAAACAAATTTAATTCAGATCTGGTTGGTGTTAATAATTCAAATTTCTGAAAACGCGGATCTTCGGTCAGATTTTTTCCGACCATCCCCGTCGATCCAGTAATCAGTATTTTCACAGATCGATTCTCGCAATTTTTTTATTGGCGCCATGTTTTTTTTCGTTTTCAGCAACAATCAAATCTGTTTGAACCATTTCTTTGACTAATTCTGCAAAGGTAATTTTTGGAACCCAACCTAATTTTTCTTTGGCCTTTGTTGCGTCACCTAATAATGTTTCAACCTCTGTCGGTCTGAAATATTTAGGGTCAACGGCAACACGTAAAATTCCATTTTGGTCATAACCTTTTTCGTCAACGCCAGTACCCTTCCAAGTGATTTTGATACCCATTTCAAGGGCTGCAATTGTGACAAATTCACGAACACTTTTTTGTTGGTTCGTTGCGATCACAAAATCTTCTGGTTTTTCTTGTTGCAACATCATCCATTGCATCACAACGTAATCTTTGGCGTGACCCCAGTCACGTTTTGAATCCAGATTTCCTAACAGCAAACAATCTTGCATGTCTAATTTAATACGAGCTAAAGCACGCGTGATTTTTCGTGTTACAAAAGTTTCACCACGCAGCGGGCTTTCATGATTAAATAAAATTCCATTACACGCATAAATTCCATAGGCTTCGCGGTAATTTACTGTGATCCAATACGCATATAATTTCGCGACCGCATACGGACTTCTTGGATAAAATGGCGTCGTTTCTTTTTGTGGAATTTCTTGGACCAACCCGTACAATTCAGATGTTGAGGCTTGGTAATATTTTGTTTTTTTTGTTAATCCTAAAATACGAATAGCTTCAAGAATACGAAGCGCACCTAAACCATCACTGTTGGCCGTGTATTCTGGTTCTTCGAAAGAAACTGCCACGTGGCTTTGGGCAGCTAGATTATAAATTTCATCGGGCTGAATCAATTGGATGATTCGCAACAATGACGATGAATCCGTCATGTCACCGTGATGAAGAACGAATCTGCTGCCAGAAATTTCAGGATTATCAAACAAATGATCGATACGATCCGTATTAAATAATGATGTTCTTCGTTTCATTCCATGAACTTCATAATTTTTAGACAATAATAATTCAGCCAAATAGGCGCCGTCTTGACCAGTTACTCCGGTAATTAATGCTTTTTTCACAGTGTCTCCGTTAATTAAAAATCAATGGATCAACATAATATTCACAGGCCGACTATTCAACAAATTCGGCAATTTTATCATCGCATTGCAAAATAAATTATTTATCCGCGACTAAAAAACAAGCGTTGTTTCTGCTATCAGATTCAGATAACGTTAAAGAGTGAAAATTGTTGTATTTGGAGCAGGCCCCATCGGCCTTGTGACGTCATTAAGTTTAGTTATTTGGGGACACGATGTCCTGTGCGTCGATACCAATCAAAACTTGATTGAAGAATTGGCACAAGGAAGAACTGTACTGCACGAAGCTGGCTTACAAACTGAACTGACTCGTGCCTTAGCGGATAACAAAATTCAATTCACTTGCGAGCTTTCTCAGACCTTTAACTTCTCTGATGTTTATTTTATAACTGTTGGTACCCCAAACAATATTGATGGTTCAAGCGATTTAACGTCGTTCAACAAATGTGTTTCTAATATTGTAAACGCAAACACTTCAGAAAAAAAAATCATCGTGATCAAATCAACAGTTCAACCCAAGACAAATGTCATTTTAACTGAAAAATATAAAAATAAAAATGTGATTTTTATTTCAAATCCGGAATTTTTGCGCGAAGGCCAAGCACTGACCGACGCGTTGAATCCTGATCGTATTGTTATTGGTTGCAATGATACTTTAGCTATTGAAATGTTAATGCAAATATACAAACCGCTGGCAACTAAAACACAGTTTTTCACGACAGACCCAACCACTGCAGAAATATCAAAATATGCTGCAAATACATTTTTGGCTGCTAAAATTTCATTAATCAACGAATTTTCAAAAATTACGGCAGGGTTCGGTGGCGACATTCAAACTGTATCTAAAATTGTAGGAGCTGATCAAAGAATCGGATCTGATTTTTTAAATTCAGGGTTGGGTTTTGGTGGCAGCTGCTTCCCCAAGGACCTCAAAGCCTTGCAACACCAAGCCGCACAGTCCGATATACAATTGCCAATGATTAGTGCGATCGAAACCATCAATCAGCAACAACATCTGCGTTTTGTTCATTTAATCTTGAAAACTATCTCTAAGAAAATACTTTGTATTTGGGGGATATCATTTAAACCTGAAACTAATGATTTGCGTGAAGCTTCAGCTTTGAAAATAATTGATATTTTATTAGAAAATAATTTTACAATTCATGTCCATGATCCGGAACTGGCACCTGAATTTTCGAAAATATATTCAGATCCAATCGCAAATAATAAAATTGTTATTTTTAATGATGCTTATACGGCATTAAAAAAATGTTCTGCTTTAGCTATCTGCACAGAATGGAATTTATACAAAACGGCTGATTTACAAAAAATAAGAACTGAATTAGAAAACCCTGTTATTTTCGATGGTCGAAACATTTTTCAGAATGAACATATTATTAATACCGATTTAAAATATTTTACTTTGGGTTCAAATCTGTGAAAACAGTTGTTGTGACTGGATCTGCAGGATTTTTAGGTTCACATTTATGCGAATATTATTTAAACTCAGGATTTATTGTCATTGGCATTGATAATTTTTTAACAGGACAAATTCAGAATGTCGAATTGTTAAAAAATAAATTTAAAGATAATTATATATTTTTTGACCAAGACATCTGCGACAGTTTGACTGGTGTTGAACATATTATTTCAGCAAATAATTTAGCTGTCGAATTTGTTTTTCACTTCGCCTCAGCTGCATCTGTACCGCATTATCAAAAATATAGTCTGGAAACGATGGCCACAAACAGCACAGGTTTATTGAATTGTTTAGAATTTTCACAAAAAATGAAAGCGCGCGTAATATTCGCTTCGACCAGCGAAATCTATGGTGATCCACAAGTTTCACCGCAATCAGAATCTTATTGGGGATACGTTAATTCCTACGGTGAACGCAGTTGCTATGATGAAGCCAAACGTTACGGCGAGGCCCTGATTTATTCATGGAATAAACGACATGGTTCACAACATGGAATCATTCGGATATTTAATACCTACGGTCCGCGTATGAATTTAGATGATGGACGAGTCATTTTGCGCCTGATGCAACAAGCTTTAAAAAATGAACCCCTCACGATTTACGGCAGCGGCGAACAAACACGCAGCTTTTGCTATGTTGATGATTTAATTGATGGAATTACTAAATACGCAAAATCTGATCAGTTTTTGCCAATGAATTTAGGCCGTACAGAAACAATAAAAATTTCTGATCTGGCTTTTCAAATTAAAAAAATAACGGCATCGAATTCAAAAATTGTGTATTCTGATTTACCCAGTGATGACCCTAACCATAGAATCCCTGATTTAACTTTCTCAGAAAAAATTAACTTTATATCTTCATACAATTTAGAATCTGGTTTAAAAAAAATGCTTGAATGGTTCAAATTATTAAAGGGTCAAAATGATTATTAATACACTTATATTTTCACTGTTGGCCTTCATTCCATTCGCATGGTCCAAACAAATCAATGGTAATTATTTTAATACAAAGATGTTCTTAGTTTATCTGCTGGGTGGATTATGCCTGACACAAATTGCTTTTTTAAAATCAAAACTTCAAAAAATTAAACTGCCGAAATGGATTTTTCTGGGATTGCTGTACTTTGCACTTTTTTTACTGATTCAACCGGCAGTTTCTGGAAATTATTTTTTCTATTGGTATGTATTTAAAATTATCACCTTCTGTTCAATCAGTTATTATTTTTATGCAACTGATGTACATACTGAAATTTTAGAAAATCAATATATTAAACTGCTGCTGTCCATCGGCATGATTACGTTGATCTGGATACATTTAACTGAAATTTATGAATTTCGTTTCATCAAAGATACACTCGACCACGCAAGACTTCTGGGAACATTCGGTAACGTCAATATGTTGGCCGAATTTTTTATTCTTAGTTTGCCGTTAGTCTATTTTTGGGCGCGCAGACCTGAATTCGTACATTCAATCATTAAATATCTCATTTTATCATGTTGGGTATTTATTATTTTATACACCCGTAGCCGTTCCGCATGGATTGGGTTGGCTTTGTTTATGTGTTACGCTCTTTTTAAAGACTGTACTAAAAAAGATATCTTTGCGTTTATTTTTGGATTTTCGTTGTTTTTAATTGTGATTTCATTGCCAACAAAAAATGACACCATCGATGTGAATGTTAAATTGAACTCATTTTCAGAGCGAATAGCGTTGTACAAATCCAGTCTTGCGATCATGCAAGATTCCCCGTTGGGTTTGGGCCTTGGATCCTTCGTGAACGAATTAATTCCGTACAGACTGCACCAAGATTTTAAACCCTATGAATTTGAATATGCTGACCAACCCCATTCTGAAATTTTAAAATGGGGTGTTGAATTTGGCTGGATTGGATTTATTTTAGCATTATCAATGCTGCTGTATATTTTTATCGATATAATTCGTATTAAAAATTTATTTTTGATGTCTGGTTTTTTAGTCATCGTACCGCAATTATTTTTTCAATTTCCATTTGAAAATCCAGCAGGTATTTTAT
>JAYTMM010000201.1:0-10669 GCA_043728555.1 Pseudobdellovibrionaceae bacterium | reverse complement strand
GGCATGGGCTCTTCGGCTTTGAACCAACTACAGAACAGTTCAGTTTTTTCACAGATGGGTTTTAAATTAACCGCATTACCTTTAGGTTGGAACCTGATAGAATCGAATATAGCCCCAAATTCGGTTGATACGACAAAAGATTTTCAAATTGAACTAGGCAAAAAATTTTCTGTGGGCTCAAATCACATCGGACGAATCAGTTTCAAATTTGAAAATACGACTAAAAAAGTAGACCTCGAATCGTACGTAAAAAAATATCTGCGTGATTATAATCAATACGGTTTTGATGTATCGGGCCTACAATCATTACGCGAAAAAAATTCTGTTATTGTCGATATCAATCAAAAAAATAAGAAAACCAGATCGCGCCAGATGTTTTTTCAAAATGGCACACGTGTCGTAATGGCGACTTGTACAGATGAATTTGAAAATTTTGACAAAACGATTTCGGATTGCAACCAGATTTTCAGTGGGTTGATCTGGACTAAAATTAACACGTACGCAAAGCAAGCCTTTTCTAGATAAGTTGAAAATAAGTATATTATTTTTTGAAGACTTCGATTTAAAAAATTCTACGCGGCTTGAATGTAAATATAAATTTAAGCAATCTGTCCCAATCAATCCAAAAAATATACAGTAGAATATAATATTGAAAATTAACAAAAATTGTAAAATAAATTAAAATTTGCATCAAAAATAGCGACACCACGACAAAACCAGATAATTTTTTTGAAAAAAGTGCTGCCGGAGCACAAATTTCCAGACAAAAACTAATTACAGCAGCGCATTTCGCGACGATTTCATTTTTTAATAAAATACGATTCAAATTCAAACCGTGGATAAATACAAATGTGTCATGATAATATATTTCGCTTCGTATAAGCATATTTTGAAACGATTCACTTAAAGCCCACTGAATTCCACTATTTCTGAATTTGCTAAGGCCCGCAGTAAAAAAAACAGAACAAAATATAAACCTGATCAAAAAAGTAATATTTTTTGTCTCGAATGCCAAAACCAAACTAACTAATACGATAGGCATCGTCGAATGTGTTTGCCATCCATAATTGTTGCTAATACTAAAAAATAAAAAAAGAATAAGAAAATGTACTTTTGAAAAAAAACTGAATAAAAAATCAAACGCACAAAAAAATGCGCTCAGTCTCCAAAGCAGGCTTAAATAAAAAATGATCTCTTTTGAAAAAATGCCGGGCTCATTAAAAAATAGGAATACACCTGCCGGACAATATAAACCTGCAGGATAATTAGAAAAACTCAGATAATTTTCTGGACTGATTAAAAGCAAGCTCAACAAATAAAAAAGTGTGATGTTTATTTTTTTATTCAACTGATTGTCAGTGAAAAAATCGCTTTTATAATGTCGCACTTGAAATAAGTTGTTTATCAACATTCTCCAAATAATTTGCGTCTTTCAGCAAAATTGTATTTTTATAAGCGGCCCAATTAAAAACTAATTTATACAGTTTAATTTCACTGTATTTTTTTAAATTTTTATTATTAATGAAAATTAAAATTTCTTTCAAAATTTTGTGCCGATCACTGCCAGATTCAATTTTTCTGTAAATTGATTCGATGAGCTGTTCTTCGACAAAAAATAATTGAAAATCTTTGTTTACAAAATCGACTTCGTTTTGATCTGCATCAATCACGGTCAGTTTGTAATAAACAAAGGTTTTTGGCAAAAATAAATTTGAATACATTTGATAATTCGAAAACGGAAAAAATTCAATTTTAAATACGATAACCCCGAATGTGCAGATGATAAAAATTTTAGAAAATACCGATAGTTGCTTTATCATTTCTGTTTTACAGTATTTTGAAAATAATCTGTGCTGTGATATTGAGTCAGTCCCTTTTGATCTAAAACATTCATGACCAAATGATATCTTTTATCAGTTCCGCGATTCACTACGCGATGAAGCCTGTTAACATAAACAAAGTATCCAGATCCGTCTGCAGCCATGTGATCTGATTGTGATTCAGTTTCAAAAACACACCCAACATTCGTTTTGATAGGTATGTGCAAGCGAACACAATAATTATCTGCTTTTTCATCAACATGCCAAACTGATTCTGCACCCGCATTTAAACAAATAATTCTGGCACGATACGGATTTAAATTTAAATGACGAACTTGTTTTATAACTTCTGCCAAATAGTCTTTGCAAATTTCTGTTTCGATTGTGTATTCAGAAAAATTTTTAACAAGTGCTTCACGCATGTTATTTTTCTCTGACGGGTTAATTTTTGGATCTAATAAATAGTGCGCCTTTTGCCATCCGTCTAAATAACTGCCGTTTGACGACAACACTGACCAACCGTTGAAATTGTCATTTTGATTCGCTGGTTGAAATTTGCGTTCGATATCAACTACAGTATTTTGTAATTGAACAATATCAAATTTGAAATCTATTTTTTCAAATATCATCTATACATTATACAAATAAAAAATACTTACGCTAATACTCAAATTTTATCATGCTGCGTAATCTATTTATATTTAAAAACCCAATTTGCAAGGTTATGTTTAAAATATGAAAATAGAAAAATTGGGATCAGAATCAGATTCTTTGGGGAAAATAATTAACATTCACCACACACCAACACTGGCGTTCAGCCCAGTTTATACATTTTTCTTAAAAGAGATGGCATCGTTAATTGATATGGGATTTAATTACCCAGTAACAAACTGGAGTGATTCAGATTGCGCCGCAGTTTATGCTGAGCACGAAGGCGAAATTGTCGGACACATTGTTTATAGCACTAAAAATTTAGAAAAAAACAAAGCACTTTGGATCGTTTTATCAGCCGTCAAATCAAAATTTCGCGGCCGTGGTATTTATACTATCTTACACAAATATTTTGAAAACTGCGCGGTCGCTTTGAATTGCACTGCAATTGCCAGCCACGTTCATATCAAAAATGAGATTAGGCTAAAATCTGCAGAATCTGCAGGAATGAAGCCTCACTTTTATTTAATGGTTAAAAAGATATAATTTCATCTGATGTTTTAATTCTACTTAAAAAATAGATGTTTCATTTTTTAAATGAGCCCCGGAATCCACTTCCATTTGACCTGATTACAATATTCGAGATAACTTACATCTTGCTTCAAGAATTTTTCTTCGATAAAACTTTTTAATATAAAAAATATAATTCCAGAACTGACCATAAATAAATTAAATGTCGAATAATTTTTTAACAGAAATGATATAAAAAATAAAATCATTCCTGTATGAATTGGATGACGAACATAAGAGTACGGACCTTTAAAAACAAGCTGCCGTTGTGCCGGCAAAATACCAATATTTCTTCCCAAATTTATTCGCGAAAAAAAAATTATGGTCAGCGAGAGTATAAGTAAAAAACTTATGAATTGCTGGTAAAAAACAGTTTGTGTTGGGTAAATTGCAGAAAAATGCACCAGTGCATACGACCAATAAATTCGAATCCAGCTTATAAGAACATGAAACCAATGAAAAGAGATTCGCGAAGCAGTTCTTCGTGTCAACACAGTTAAAATGACAACACAACTATTTAAAACAATAAGGCTATAATGAATATCAAAATTTTTAAAATTTAACAATTTAAAGTACTCGAAAATAGTGTAGCTACTTATCAAAATAGCCGGCAGACCAAATATTTTATCTGCAATAGGATTTTGCAATATCTTATTTATTTTTTCGTTGAGCATTTTATGATACCCTGTCTATTTTTTTGCGATCATTGTAACAAAACCGAATCGAGCATTAATAATTGAGATTTCTTTGAAATTCAAAGAATGCAAAATTAACAAGTACCAATCTAAAGACCGCGTCGTAAGAATTCCTTGAAGCATTTTTTTCTTTTTTTTAATAGCCGCCAAAGAAACACCGTTATCTTTTTTAAATTTGTTATATAAAATTTCTGTTTCAGCAGATTGAGTCATTTTATCTGTAATAATCAGTATCCCATTCGGTAACAATGCATTGTAAATACTGTGAAGATAATCTTCTTTTTCATTGATAAAATGTAACGTCCAATTCATTAAAATCATTTCCCAATGACCAATTGGAATTTTATCACTCAGTATGACTTTATCAGAATGATAACAACCTTTGACCATCGCGGGACTGCTTTCAACGCCAGTAATATTTAAATAACCAGACTTTGATAATCGCTTTAACGTTTGACCACGAGCACTGCCAACTTCAAGAATGCGCGATTTTTTCGACAAAAATTGGTCAGCAACTTTAATACATAAATCAATGACACGATAATAGTCTGGAATGTGCTGAACTGCTTCTTGCTGAAAACGCAATGCAACATCTTCATTGAATGACCAACTCGAATTTTTTATTTTATTGGTTGAACGTGCAGATGCCATAAAACATCTTAACCTGACTTCATGAAAATACAAAAAAATTATATCTAAGTATTAACTTTTGATACACAACCAGCGATCAACAACCCACCCAGCCAAATCAAACTCTCCTTTTTGAACGGCCATATTGGACCTGTTTGGAAATTGATGATGATTATTGTGAAATGCTTCGCCAGTTTGAAAATAGACTAAAAATTTATAATTTACAGAGTCATCCGATGTTTCAAAATTTCGATATGCACCATAAAATTTTTTATGACTCAAATAGCTACTAATTAAACCGTTATGCAGAGCTTCAAACCCCACGGGTGCAAGTAAGAAAAATAATGTGATTTTCCAATGAATTAATGCTGTTAGAATAATTAACACGGACCAAATCAAATAATATTTTTTGTTCACAAACTGAACTAATTTATCTTTTGTTACATCTGCCGATTTTTTTAAACTTACTTTTTTAACTTGTAAAAACCATTCAGTACTTTGTATTGACCATAAAAAAACTGAATGCCAGAAACCTTGTCGTGGCCCGTGAATATCTTTGTCAGTATCCGAATACAGATGGTGATGACGATGAATCACCGAATATTCAAATGGACTGCCCTGCCCTGCTAAAATACTTATAACGGTTAATAAATACTGTTTCGACTTTGTCGTTGAAAATGAACTGTGCGAAAAATATCTGTGCAGCGCAATACTTTTTGCAAAAAAATTAATAACGATTCTAAAATAAACGTATGCAGCGATCAGCAGCCACCATTCACCAGTTCCGATGCAATACAAAGTGCAACTCAGTAATGAAACCAAGGAAAGCAACCTTAAACTTCGTCCAGAAAAAATAAAGCTCATAATTAAAATGTACACTTTCATAAAATAATATTCAAATATACTTTGATAAACGGAGACTGAATGTTCGAATACACACTAAATAACCATTTTAAATTTGGGTTCAATCACTTGAATCAATATCAATCAAGAACTTCGATCGAAGATATTTTTACTTTTGAATATGGCAAAACAACTGACCCCAACATCAGCTGGAAAGCCGCAAACGAAAAAGCTGCCAAAGAAATCTATGAAAAAAAAATTGGCGATATTTATATTTTACTTTCTGGTGGGCTAGACAGTGAAATTTGCTTAAGAAGTTTTGCAGATCAAAATCTGCCTTTACGAGCAGTGACACTCAGGTTTAGCGATGCAATTCAACATGAAGAAATCAAATATATTGAAATCCTTAAAAAAGAAATTGATTTCAAACACGAATACATAGATGTAAAGATTTCTGACTTTTTGACTTCCGATATTTTTTACAGCACCGCAGATTATGTTAAATGCCAAATACCACTTTTAAGTTGCCATATGTGGCTTGCTAATCAACTGGACGGAACTCCAATTATTGCTCAAGGCGAAGTCCTTCTGCATAAAACAGTAGAATCAAATTATATCCCCGGCCAAACTCCCTACCTGCCAAGCAGTTGGAAACTGAGCGAATCTGAAGTTTTCTGTTCGCTTTACATGAATTTTATATTACGAAAAAAACCTGCAATTCCGGGTTTTTTTCAATATTTGCCAGAACAGATTTACAGTTTTTTAACAAAGAATCCGTACCTAGAAAAATTAGTTAACAACGAAGTCATTGGAAAACTCAGTACACGAACAAGTAAAAACAAAATGATCCTTCAGTTTTATCAAAATGCAGCTGACAGACAAAAACTGCACGGATTTGAAACGATTCTGGATTTACACGAAAATACACGAAACTTGCTTGAACAACGTTTTCAAGGTCATTCCGGATTCGCCGAGATAGAATACACCGAGCTTATTAAAAAGCTGACCTAGACTGTATAGTCATCTGAGGTCGTTACTCTCGTCCCATACAGAGATTAATTATTTTTTTAATTGATTTCGGCTTGGTCAGTCTGCAAAATACAAGTATGAAGCTTTCCGTATCTCGACGTTTTTTCGTAAGGGCCATCGCTGCTGCAAGCACGCTATCTTTATTCAAATTGAATACGGTCTTAACACACACAGAAAAGCTGACTTTAAAAAGATCTTTCATAATGAAGGATGGTCGAGCTTTAAATATTAAAGAATTTGATAACTATGTTTTTCAATATCTAGACCAAAAAAAAATACGGCAGTTTAATAACCAGATGCATCAAAATGGTTCGATTTCATCTTTTCAGCGGTTTGATGAAATTGATCGAGTTGTTTTTCTTATTCAATTTAAAAATCAAGAGGCACTCCAAGCCTATAATAAAAACTTAAGCTATCTTTTAAAAGAACGAAATCAGTTTTTGTCAGGACCGTTTTATATTGAAAATATAATTGTTTGATTTGAACTAAACTACACTTGCTGAGCAATCAAATATTCGGCTTGCACAATCGACAAAATCATTCTGCAAAGGAATATAGAACAAGTTTTGTTGGCAGAAATTAAACGTCAGCTGTTGTTCATAGTGATGAAACTGGCGAATAATTTTCATGGCTTCTGAAATTTCATCAGATTTTTCTTTGCGAAACAAAATATCGATGTGTTGTTTTTTGAAAAAATTTAACATCTTTTGATTGTCTGAATTGACTAAAATACAGAACGCTTTCGAATTATTTTTTTGAGCCTGGTCTATTTGAAACGGTATTGTATTTAATATTAAGGGAAAATTCGAATGTGCCGCTTGCGGTAATTTCAGATATCGTACAGCTCCAATAGTTACTTGGTTCCAGTGATAGTACGAGCTGATACCAATAATTTCTGTATTCTGTCTGAGTACATTAATTCCACCGTTTTTCAAAACTGTTTCGGCCAAATATTTAATTGATTTCCTAGATTCAAAATCATAGTTTTCAATATATTTAGGCTCAATATAAGACGCACGGATAACACTGTCCTGAAATACTTTAATTTCATCAATTATATAAGTATATGGATAGGTGTAGTGTTCTAAACAAAATTTAGACATTTAAATTTTGTTTTCACTTTTTAACATTAAAAAATTTTCAATAATAAATCCGCCTAAATCATATTTGGTATTAAAACGATAATTTTTGGGATTTTCATGATGATTTCTGTGCCAACCCGCGCCTGGTAAAAAAATATTAATGAACAAAAAATTTCTGGCCAATGATTTTTCAGATCGCGCTTCTCCGAATGTGTGATTTAAATAGCTAATGAGATTTAATACATACGCTGAATACAACATTGGAATTGCAAAGAAAAATACAATTCCCAAAAATCCCGCTACTAAAAATAATGTCAGCAGCCACAAACTTATGATTAACAGATAGTATACATGAAAAAACAATATCGCTGGATCTTTTGTTTTCAAATAAATCTTATTTTGAAATTGAACCACATGTTGCGATCTGTTGTTTAGTGCCTTTATTTTCCATAAATTGCTTAAGATAAAAAATATCCCTAATACTTTGGGATTCGTAGGATCGTCTTCTGTATCAGTGAATTGATGGTGTGTTAAATGCGATATCCGCCAATCCAGAGCAGATCCATAGCAACCTATTGTTTCAAAAAATAACAACACAACAGAAACAACTTTCACAGTTTTAAAACTCTGATGCGAAAAAAATCTGTGAGCACCAATATCTTGCCCAAAGCAACACAGCAAAAAACTAAAAAGAACAGAAACAACAATCCACACAGTATTTATTACTGTTGAAGTATAAAAAAAATAAAAAATAAAAATATGACTTAGAAAAAATAAACACAATTCGAAATAAACTCTGATTTTAGGATGAAGCAGTAAATTATTAAACACTTTTAAATCATACGATACTACACAAGTCTGTATCAATATTTTTCTTGACGGAAAATCTTAATAAAAAAATATGAAATATCTAATTCGAATTTTTTACGACCAAAACTGGGTTCTTTGGGACTGAAATGATGGTTGTTGTGCCATCCTTCACCCCATACAAATAGCCCCAAAAAAAAATTATTTCGGCTCAGATCGTTTGTCTGAAAAGCGCGATGTCCAAAAAGATTCATATGGCAAAAAGTATTAATAAAACTGCCCGCATTCCACAAAATAGCAGCAGGAACCAAATGAAACACAAGACACGACCTGAAACCGAATAGTGTTATTAAACAAACGGACCATAAAAAATTAATTAAAAAATAATATTGATGCATTCGCAAATGAAAGCGTGAAGTTAACAGCGGATTTCTTCTTAAGCTTATGTCACTGAACATTGACAACCATTGTGATTTTAAAAAACCCATAACTGTTGGACTGTGGGGATCATTTTTTTTCTCGGTGAATTGATGATGCTGCTGGTGCGCAGATGTCCATGCCAAACTGCTTCCGACAAGACCAATTGAGCCTAAGAAAGTACCCACAACTTCGAACAACATAGAAGTTTTATAACTTTGGTGTGTCAATAACCTGTGATAGGTGCAACTCATTCCGAAACATCCCATCAGAAAATACATTCCGAATATGAACATAAATTCTTTCAATGTGGGACTATGTAACAGCCAATATACCGACCCCAAATGGCAGGCGATCTGAGATAAAAACAAAGCATGTCTTGACGATAACTGCATATATTACATACGATATAGGTGGTCAAAAATGAAAACAAGCTTTAAATTATGAAGATCTATTCTCAAAAAAAATATATATTCAGCGTAGTCGCCTTTGGATTTTTTTTGTTATTTTATTTATTCGTATTTAATCCGCCGATCGAACAAAGATCTAACGTTTACGAAGAAACTGCGACATCTAAAAAAATATTCGAGGAAATTCACTTCGATGAAATAAGCAAACAAGTCGGTCTTCAGTTTAAAGCTTCATTATCTGACGAAGCTTGGCCATCCATCAGCGTTGTCGATATAAATAGCGATGGTTTTCCTGATATCTACATAACTCGCGGCAATTCTGATAAAAATAAATTATATATAAATCACTCTGGGCAATACTTTACTGAAGAATCCAGTGATTACGGACTCGGAGACGTCAATACTGATGCAGGCTCTTCGTACGCGCTTTGGGGCGACTTTAATAATGACGGCCGTATTGATTTGTTGCTGGCTAAATGGGGTTGCCACAAATTATTTTACGGCCAACGGCATACTAAAATATTTTCAGACAAATCTATTTTACTGAACGGCTACTGCTCACACCCTGAAGGAGTAAATACGGCAGATTTTTTTCATACGGGAAGACTTGATTTTGTTTTTGGTAATTTTACAGAAAATAAAAAAATAGATAACAATGACACCCTTTGGATGCAATCCGTTCGCTATGATGACAGAACTGGTGCCGCAAACTACTTACTTATGAACACTGGCAAAGACTTTAAGATCAGCTTAAAATCTGATTTTTTATTTCGTTCATATACACATTCTGTTGGAATTTCAGATATTGACCTGGATGGTTGGCCAGATTTATTTTTTGCCAATGACTACGGCTATGACAGTCTATTTATGAATAAAAAAAATGGTCAATTCACAAACGAAACAAACAAACATGTCCCATTGCAAAAACATGGGCTTTCGGGAATGAATGCAGAATTCTTTGACATTTTTAATACGGGACGCATGGATTTGTACGTTACAAATATTTATAAACCGCCCGTTTACCATACTCATAATTTGCTTTGGCAAAAAAATGACGACTTTACATTTAACGAAATATCAAATTTATCTGGCGTAGCAAAATGTGGCTTTTCGTGGGGTGGAAAATTTGCAGATTTTAACAATGATGGCGAACCAGATCTTTATGTTGTTAACGGACGCAGCCGAGGAAATGACAATTCGAAAATAAAAAAATCGCTTTGGTTCGAGCGAGTTGAAATTGCACAAATACCACAAACTATTAAACAACTTTACAGAGGAAATAGTTTAGTTGATCGACAGGTCTCTGCTTACGAGCGAAAATGTTTATTTATACAAAAAAACAAACATTTTTATGACATTGCAGAACAGGCCGGAGTCGCTGACACAGATGAACGAAGAGGCCTTGCGCTGATTGACTTTGATAACGACGGAAGAATGGATTTACTGAGTGTTGGCCCGCAATCTGAAATCAAACTCTATCACAACACCTCGACAATTTTAAAATCACGCCATTGGATTGGATTTACACTTAAAAACAAATACGGATCGCCTATCCCACATGGAGCCACAGCTTATCTTGTGCTTTCGAACGGAAAACGGATTATGCGCGAATTCTATCCTGCAAATGGTTATCGGGGCTTTAGCGACCCTCGTTTGCACTTTGGACTTGGTCACGAAATTCCACAACAGCTCGAAATTTTGTGGCCAGGAAAATC